>NC_009767.1:5490000-5723298 GCF_000017805.1 Roseiflexus castenholzii DSM 13941
AGATGGCGCGGAAGCGCGGGCTGGGGCTGAAGGCAGTGGCGACTCCGTCGGCGGCGTGCTCGCGGGCGAAAGCCAGCACCTCGCTCGCAACATCGCCGCGCCGGATGACGACCGGCAACTCCAGCAGGCACTCGTAGATGAAGACGATCCGTTTCAGCGAAATTCGCCATTCTTCCAGCAGGGCATCGTCCCACACCCAAATTGCCGGTGCGCCGGGATGCGCCTGAAGCGCCGGTCCGTATGGACTCAGGCAATCGCCGTGCACCCAGACAATGGGACGGATGAATTGTGGTGTCATGGTTTTTTCCCCATCGTTGGGGCAGGTCTCAGACCTGCCCCAACGATGGGGCGTCTCGCAGACCCGCCCCCCGCCGGGGCGTCTCGCAGACCCGCCCCCTCCATCGTCGTCGTCATTCATTACCAATCGCAATTGCGACCGGATACCCGTGCCTGTCGGCGTGCTGGGGCGCCGGTCGCCCCTCTCCCGCGTGCGGGAGAGGGGTAGGGGGTGAGGGAAAAAACGGCGCTTCCCAATGCCCTGCATGCCCGCAATGCGCATGCGTGCCGTCCGCCCTTGAACCCGTCGGCGTCTCGCAGACCCGCCCCCTCCATCGTCGTCGTCATTCATTACCAATCGCAATTGCGACCGGATACCCGTACCTGTCGGCGTGCTGGGACGCCTGCATCCGGCGCATGGCATCGGCAACGCGCCCGGTGATGGCGCGCATAATATCGGGCGGATCGCCGAGTTCGGCGAGGCTGGCAGCCTGAAACGGCTCGGTAAACACCACGCGCACCACCGGCGGACGATAGGCAGGGATCAGCACCTGCAACGTCGCCGCTGCCCATTCGCGGTCGCGCCGTTTGCGGTAAAGGCGGGGGATTGGATTGCGCAACGCGGCAGCCGAGATCGTGCCGCCAATGGCGACCGGCAACACCAGCGCCTCCGGCGCCAACCGCGCAAAGAGGCTCACGCTCTCCGACCAGTTCGCCAGTGCGTCGATGGCATCGGGCATGACTAGCGGGTCGGGTTCGATCCTGCCGGCAGGGTAGATCAACGCTGCGCCGCCACGTCGGAGATGAGCGGCAATGGTGCGCATCCCGCTCATCCGCCCGCGGCTTTCGCTCTCCCCCTCTGGAATGAACACCAGGTGGCGGCTGATATTCGGCAACAGGTGGAGCAGTTTGCGTTCCGCAGCGATCACCTTCAGGTCGGGACGAGAAAGGGCGACGAACAGCGCCATCGCATCCGACATGCCCGGATGGTTCGAGAGCACAAGGAGCGGTCCGCGATGCGGAACACACTCCGCACCGTAGATTTCGAGCCGGCGGGCGAAGGTGTGGACAATCCACGACGCGCCGAGGTGCAAGCCGCCTGAGCCGACCATCTGTTCGTATGCCAGAATCTGATGGGCAAAGCGGCGCGCAGGGAGCCAGCAGAGCAATTCCAGCAAGCGACGACCGCGCCGGATGTGGTCGAGTTTGAACGAAGCGATCAGGTCTTCGATGTTCAGGCGGGTCAGGGCGTCGAGTTGTTCGAGATCGCGTTCCCTGCGCAACGTATAAAAGCCCATGGTCTATTTATCCGGTCGTACCGGTTGCGTTCGGAAAGAGGCGCCGGTTCAGCGCATCGTAGGTTCCCTCGAAGTCGCAGCGCCCGTAGAGCGGGCAAGTGCGGCAGTAGACGCCATCGGTGAAGCGCTCCAGGTTTTCGCGGTTGAAGATGTACGGCTTGTGGCTGAAGGTGCTCGCCACCCACTGCCACGACAGATTGTTACTCGCCGGGTCGCCGTCGAGCAGATGTTCAAGAAACCAGCGCGCGCCCGCCTGCCATCTGATACGTCGCCAGTGTACCACATACGCCGCCAGCCACATGCGCGCGTGGTTGTGCAGGTAACCGGTGGCGCGCAATTCGTGGCTGAATGCGTCGATGCACGCCAGCCCCGTGCGCCCTTCGATAATGTCGTCCGGCAGTTCGGCGGCGTAGTCACCGGCGCAATAACCGGTCTTGTATGACTCCTGGTCACGCCAGACATTGTCACCGAGGCGTTCGTAGAGGCGCTGCCAGTAATCGCGCCAACCGAGTTCGCTGACCAGTTTGGCGGCATCGGCAGAGCGACGCACCCGGCTGAGTGCCGCATCGCGCACCTCCGCCAGACTGAGAACGCCATGCCGGATGTAGGGCGAAAGATGCGTGACTGCACCACTCAGGTAGTTGCGCGTGGCGGCGTAGCGACGCGGGTCGATACGTCGCAGGCGCGTCTCCGCCTCCCGCCTCCCGCCACGGGTCGCGCTCACCTCGTCACAGCGCGCCGCCGCCTGCGGAAACTCGCGGCGCAGATACTCGATCAACTCATTGCGGTTGGCGAAATCACGGCGCATATCGGTAGACATCCTCGAATCTCCGGAATCTGTTTCGGCGGGCGCCAGTTCTCTGCTTACCGGTGAACATTTCTGCCGTGCCGCCGATACTTGCGGCAGGCATCGCTACAGTACTTCACATCGTTCCAATTCTTCGCCAGACTCTTGCGCCAGGTGAAAGGACGACCACACGTTGCACAAATCTTTTCCGGCAAATGCTGCTTTTTAACGCCTCGCACAGGCTCTTCCTCTCCAGCGGTGATGATCCCGGTTTGCCCGCCGCCCATACCATAACGCAACGCTGCGCGCAGCATGTTTCCATGACATTGGCATCACGCGGAATGACGGTTCTCGGTTCTCAGTTCTCCCCCAACACCATCTCCGCCTGCCGCGTCACCGCCTCACGCTCGGAGGCGTCGAACCGCGCCAGTCCCAGCACCGCCGGACCCATGCGCGGATTGGCGCGGAGTGTCGCTTCGTGCCGGATCAGAAAGTTCCAGTAGAGTGTGTTGAACGGACAGGCATCCGGTCCAATGCGCCGCTTTGGGTCATAGCGACATCCGTCGCAGTAATCGCTCATCTTTCTGATATACGCAGCCGAAGCGATGTACGGTTTGGTCGCCGTCAACCCACCGTCGGCGTTCAGCCCCATACCGATCACATTCGGCTGCATCACCCAATCATAGGCATCGACGTAGTGCGCAAGGAACCAGTCGTTGACCTCTGAGGGACGGATTCCTGCCAGCAGGCAAAAGTTGCAGACGATCATCAAACGTTCGATGTGGTGGGTGTAGCCGGTCGCAATCGCGCGTTCAATGACGTGACGCAGGCAACGCATATCGGTGTCGCCACTCCAGAAAAAGCGCGGTAGCGGGCGCGTTGCATTCCAGGCGTTCGCGTCGCGCAAACCGGGCATCAATCGCCAGTACTGCCAGTAGATGTACTCACGCCAGCCGATGATCTGGCGCGCGAACCCTTCGACCGACTGGATCGGAGCGGCGCCGGCGCGATACGCTTCCTCAACGGTGCGCACTATCTGCAACGGTTCGAGCAGCCCAATGTTGAGGTAGGGGGAGAGCATCGAGTGGAACAGCACATCATGCGCGGCGCTCATCGCATCTTCGTAGGGTCCGAACGCTGCCAGGCGATGCGCAACGAAATCGGCAAGCGCCGCTTCCGCCTGCGCATGGGTAACCGCGAGCGCAAATCCGGTTGCTGTGCCGACCCCGCCGCTGCGCGCCTCGACTTCGGCGATGACCCGGCGCGTGATCGCATCCGGCTCGAAGGTCAACGGCGGCGGCGGCGCTACCGAACGCGGCAACGGACGACGGTTCAACCGGTCGAAGTTCCACGCACCGCCGGTCGGTGATCCATCTGGTTCGAGCAGCACGTCAAAATGGCGGCGCATCGCACGGTAGAAGCGCTCCATGATCACGCGCTGCGAAGGTTCGACATCGGGGAACGGATTGCGCCGACCGGTGAGAAACTGGGTGTTGGGCAACACCTCGACCGAAATGCCAAGCGCCTGGCTCAGATAATCCTGTTGAAAGCGACGGGTCTCATACTCGGCGGCTGCCATCGTCACCAGGCGTTGCGACCGATGCTGCGCAATGTGGCGCTGCAACCCTGCGACAAACGACGGCGCGCGCACCTCATCGACCAGGTATCCGCGCTCGCGCAGCGACGCCGCATAGTGGCGCATGGCGCTGAGGATCAGAACAATCTTCTTGCGCTGGTACGGCATCTGCGCGATGCGCGCATCACTCTCGACCAGCACAATACGCATATTCCGTCGCCCTGCCTGCGCCTCGACCGCCTCGATGGCCGGATGCGCGCGAAGCAACTGGTCGCCGAGAATCCAGACGGTAACGGGCGTATCGTTCATTGCGATCAAGCGTTGTACATTTCTCAAAAGAGGGTACGTCAATGCGCAACTGATGGATGGCGGAGAGAGCCGCGCAACCCGGTCAGGCGAAACAACGATGGATATCACAACCGAAGATGCCGCATGCTTGGCATTCCGAGCCCTTCGCTTCGCTCAGGGTAAACTCAGCGAGGAATCTGAGCGGGTCGCGCACGACCCCTCGCGCTGCTCGGGGTGACCATGCCGGATGTTCACAGGTCATTAGTATAATACTTCAAGCCAGAACAGTAGAAACGCTCGATTCCGGCATTGCCCTGGATATCCAGACATCGAACACGGCTTTCCACAGGTCTGCTTCTGGAGTTCGGCAATGATGAATCCGTGCGCTCCCAATCGCCAGGTGGTTCAGAGAACCCAACGTCCTGTCAACTCATCGCTGCACCCTCATCCCCTTTGAAGCGCCGTTGAATTATGGTATAGTACTAAAGAAAACATGCACAAGGAACAAAAGCGTGACAGTACTGCTACTGATTCGTCACGGCGCAAACGACATGGTCCATGGTCGGCTCGCCGGTCGTCTCCCCGGGGTGCGATTGAACGAGGAAGGGCGGCGTCAGGCGGCGAGTCTGGCGGCGCGCCTGGCGGATCTGCCGATTGAGGCAGTGTATTCCAGTCCGCTGGATCGCACGGTCGAAACGGCAGAAGCCATTGCCGCGCCGCGCGGTCTTCCGATCCGGTTGGTCGAGGCGCTGCAAGAGGTCGATTATGGCGAGTGGCAGGGCGCTGAACTCAAGGAACTGTACAAGCACGAGTTGTGGCCCGGCGTCCAGCATTATCCCAGTGGCACCCGCTTCCCGAACGGCGAAACGCTGGGTGAGACCCAGATGCGCATTGTTGCTGCGCTCGACGCATTGCGCGCGCGTCACCCGAAAGGGATGATTGCCGTCGTTTCGCATGCCGATGCAATTCGCCTGGCGACAGCATACTATATCGGTATTCACATCGACCTGTTTCAGCGGCTCGAAGTCGCTACCTGCTCGGTGACGGCAATCGGCTTCACCCGGATGGGACCGCGGTTGCTGGCGTATAACGATACCGGTTCGCTGGCGCATTTGAAGCCAAAGCCGGAAGAAGCCCAACCTGCACCCTCTGAGGCGTCGCCGCAATCCGGGCAGGCGGCGGAAGCAGCGACCGGAAACGGCGTCGCTGCGCCAACCGCAGCAGCGACCGGCGCGACCACACCGGCGTAGCGGCACGAATGGTATTGGCGCACTACTATGACAAAGTTCACCTATGATCTCGACCCGGTGACGCGCATCACGGCGAGCGCAGTCGGTCCGCCGGGGCAGCGCGTCTTCTACATCCAGGCGCGCCGTGGGCGTGAACTGGTGTCACTGATCGCGGAAAAGGAACAGGTTCGCGCGCTTGCGCAGGCGATTGACCGCCTGCTCGAGGAACTGGCGGAGAAAAATCCGTTGCTTTCTTCGTCCGACGATCTCTTGCTGGTCAGCGATATGAACCTGGAAGAACCGATTGAACCGCGGTTTCGTATTGCTCAGATGGGAATTGGGTATGATGCCGAGCGCGATATGGTCATCCTGGTGATGCAGGGGTATCGTGAGGACGAGAGTGAAGAGGAGCCGCCAACCGCGCGCTTTGGCGCTTCTCGTCAGCAAATGCGCGCTTTGAGCGAACATGCGGCGAATGTGGTTGCGCGTGGACGCAAAATCTGCGGCAACTGCGGTCGTCCCGTCGATCCCGGTGGTCACTTCTGCCCGCAAATGAACTGACATGAGCAAAGAGTTGAGCGTTGGCGAAGTGCTGGCGCTGCTGACAAACGGCAAGATGGAAATTCAGGGCATGATGCCCTGGAGCAGTAATTACACGCTGCTCGTCACCGTGCGCGACGGCGACCTGGAAGGTCTCGCGGTATACAAGCCGCGGCGCGGCGAGCGCCCGCTGTGGGATTTCCCGCGTGGAACGTTGTGTCAGCGCGAGTTCGCCGCCTTCCTGCTCAGTGAAGCGCTCGGCTGGTCGCTCGTTCCGCCAACCGTCCTGCGCGATGGTCCCTACGGATACGGCTCGGTGCAACTGTATATCGACTGTGATCAGGATGCGCATCTGTTCACTATGCAGAAGGAGGGTGGCTACGACGATCAACTCGCGCGTCTGGCCGCCTTCGATATCCTTTCAAACAACGCCGACCGCAAAAGTGGTCATTGCCTGAAGGGTACGGATGGCCGACTCTGGGCGATTGACCACGGCATCTGTTTCCATGCCGAACCAAAATTGCGCACGGTGCTGTGGGATTTCGCCGGTGAGCCGATCTGCGAAGAGATTATGGTCGATCTGTGCGCACTGCGTGAAGACGTGCGCAACGGCGGGCGCTTCATTCGCGCGCTCGAAGGATTGCTTGCCCCCGAAGAAGTGCGCGCCTTTCGCCGCCGCCTCGACCGCCTGATCGAAACCGGCTGCTACCCCGATCCCGGCGCTGCGCGTACCATCCCCTGGCCTCCTGTCTAGGAGAAGACACTCCGTTCCCCTCCAAACGAACGATCAAGCCTTCCCCGCATCTGTGGTATAATCCCAGGTACCTGTTCCTTTCATCACAATCACGACGCGCGACCGTCGATGACGCGGCCGCCGAGGGGTGTTGAGCCGCGCTTGTGCCTGGACCGCTGAATTCTGAAAGAAAGGGGAGTATGTAGCGTGGACGCACAATTGGGAACAGAGGGGCGCCCCGTGCGCATTGCTATCATTGGCGCCGGTCCTGCCGGATTTTATGCCGCCGAGGCGTTGCTCAAGCAGCCCAACCTTGTCTGCCTGATCGATATGTTCAATCGCTTCCCGACGCCTTACGGTCTGGTGCGCGAAGGCGTTGCGCCTGATCATCAGTCGATCAAGTCGGTGACGCGCATCTATGACCGGATCGCCGCCGATCCGCGCGTGCGCTACTTCGGCAATGTCACCTTCGGCACAGACGTGACGCATGAAGATTTGAAGCAACTCTACGATCAGATCGTCTATGCCGTCGGCGCACCGTCCGACCGGCGCATGGGCATTCCCGGCGAGGATCTGATCGGCAGTTACCCGGCGACGGCGTTTGTCGGCTGGTACAATGGGCATCCCGATTATTGCAGTATGACGTTCGATCTGTCGCACGAACGCGCTGTGGTCGTTGGCAACGGCAATGTCGCCATCGATGTGGCGCGCATTCTGGTGACCAATCCCGACAAACTGGCAAAGACCGACATCGCCGATTATGCGCTCGAGGCGTTGCGTCAGAGCAAAATTCGCGAAGTCGTGATGCTGGGGCGTCGTGGTCCGGCGCAGGCGGCGTTCACCAACGCGGAGATCAAAGAACTCGGTGAACTGGACGGCGTTGATGTCATTGTCGATCCTGCTGACCTGGAACTCGACCCGATGAGCGCCGAGCATGTGAAGACGGACAAATCGGCGGCGCGTAATGTCGAGATTCTCCGTTCTTATGCTGCACGCGCGGAGCATCACGCGCCCCGGCGCATTCGGATGCGCTTCCTGACATCACCGGTCGAACTGATCGGCGAGAACGGGCGCGTCGTGCGGGTCAAGGTGGAGCGCAACGAACTGGTTGTGGACCAGCAGGGCGGGTTGCGCGCGAAGGGCATCGGCGTCTACGATACTATCGAAGCCGGGCTGGTGCTGCGCTCGGTGGGCTATCGCGGCATACCGCTGCCGGGTGTGCCGTTCCAGGAAGGCTCCTTTATCATTCCAAATGTCAATGGGCGCGTCATTCGCCCGCGCGACGATGAAGTCGTCCTTGGCGAGTATGTGGTCGGCTGGGCGAAACGCGGTCCTTCCGGCGTTATCGGCACCAACAAACCCGACGCAGCCGCCACGGTGGCGGCTATGGTCGAAGACCTGCCGAAACTGCCCGGCATTCCCGATAAAAACCGCGATCCAGAGCGCATCGTTGCGCTGCTGCGCATGCGGAAGCCCGATTTCGTCACCTATGCCGATTGGAAGCGCCTCGATGCCTACGAAACTGCGCGCGGGGCCGAACAGGGACGCCCCCGCATCAAGGTGACGACCGTTCCTGAAATGCTGGAGATCATTCACGGGAGGAACTCGTAGCGTTCCTGCGCGCTTCGCCTGGCGAAGTATCGTGCAACGTTATGACGCGCGGGCCGGCATGGCTGAAGACGCATCCGTTCGGATATGCGCCGCACGTGCAACCGCGCCCACTGCCGCTGCAACCGGCGACGGCGGCAGCGTTCAGGCGACCTTTGCGCACCCAGAAGGCGATCATCCCTTCGAGCGCACTCGCGTCGATCTGAAGCTGCCGACTCAATTCATTGAGTGAGATCGGTCCGTTTGCCTGTTCGATCGCTTCGAGAATCTGGTAGAGCATCCTGCGCCCCTCAACCTGCAACGTTCTTCCCCAAGACCCTTGAGGGCAGGATATGCCTGCCCAGAGAGCGAGGATCGTTCCGCCAGGACGGTTCCATCACATCCATCGATCTGCGGCGAAGACCTCAAGGTCGGATACGTTCGCACCAGCAACGTGCAACATTTCAAGAGGTTGCGGTGCAATGCTCTACGTTCGCACCGGCAACCGGCAACCTGCTTCCCCGCTTGCCCCGCGCCTCGCCACCAATGCGAGATACATCTCGCGCGACGCCATGGTCGGGACCTTCTCGCCCCTCGCCACGAATGCGAGATACATCTCGCGCTACGCCATGGTCGGGACCTTCTCGCCCCTCGCCACGAATGCGAGATACATCTCGCGCTACGTCATTGTCGGGACCCGCTCGCCCCGCGCCTCGCCACCAATGCGAGATACATCTCGCGCTACGTCATTGTCGGGACCCGCTCGCCCCGCGCCTCGCCACCAATGCGAGATACATCTCGCGCTACGTCATTGTCGGGACCCGCTCGCCCCGCGCCACAAATGCGAGATACATCTCGCGCTACGTCATTGTCGGGACCCGCTCGCCCCGCGCCACAAATGCGAGATAAATCTCGCGCTACGTCATTGTCGGGACCCGCTCGCCCCGCACCACAAATGCGAGATAAATCTCGCGCTACGTCATTGTCGGGACCTTCTCGTCCCGCGCCTCGTGCCTCTCGCCTCATCTCAAAACTAACCCGCCCTGGAACACAATGAACGCCGCCAGCCAGGCGATGGCGAATTGCCCCAGCAGGCTGACCAGCATCCAGGATGCGCCAAACTCGTGACGATTGGCCGCCAGCGCTGCCACACATGGCGTGTACAGGAGCACGAAGACCAGAAACGCCAGCGCTGCCAACGCTCCCTGACCGCCGCTACTCTCCATAAATCCGGCGCGAATAGCAGATGCCAGTCCTTCCGCTATCGGTTCTTCCTCCGCCTCGACCAGATTGATGCCGATGATCCCTGGCAGAGCACGCAGCGCATCACCGACTGCTGCGCCAAAACCGCCGACGATGCCGGTCAGGTCGTTGGTGAGCGTCGCCGGTTCATCAGGCGGAGCAATTTCGCCCTCTGTGCTGCCATAGGCCTGCGCCAGCGTGCCGACGACCACCTCTTTGGCGATCAGACCGGTCACCAGGGCGCCGCTCGTTTCCCAGCGTCCGAAGCCGAGCGGTGCAAACACCGGCGTTACTCCGTTCGCAACCGCAGCAAACGCACTCTGATCCACCGGCGTTTCGGCGAACCGCCCCTCACCGCCAACCGGAACAGCGAGCAGCAACCAGACCACGATGCTGGTCGCCAGAATAATCGTCCCTGCTTTGCGGATAAACGACGACGTGCGTTCCCACATCTGTCGCCAGATACTGCGGAGCGTGGGCATACGGTACGGCGGCAACTCCAGCACGAACGGCGCCTGCGGTTGATGGCGAAAAAGCGTGTGCCGCAGCAACGCCCCCATGCCTACCGCGACCGTGATGCCGGTGAGGTACAACCCGAAGATGACCTGACCTGCATGTGCCGGAAAGAAAACCATTGCAATCAGCACATACACCGGCAATCGCGCGCTGCAACTCATAAACGGCACGAGAAGACCGGTCAGAATCCGGTCACGGCGACTATCGAGCGTCCGCGTGGCGTAGATTGCCGGCACCGAGCACCCAAAACCGACAATCATCGGCAGAAAACTCTTGCCGTGCAGACCAAGCGCGCGCATCAACCGATCCATCACAAAAGCCGCGCGCGCCATGTAGCCAGAGTCTTCCAGCAGCGCCAGCGCAAAGTAGAGCGCCAGCAGCACCGGCACAAACGCCAACACGCCGCCGACGCCCGCCACAACGCCATCGACCATCAGCGACGCGACCCATCCGTCCTCCGCCCCGAACAGCGCCAGCAATGCCACGACCCACCGGCTGACCGGACCGCTCAACACACCATCGAGCCAGTCGACAAACGGCGCCGCGACATCCGTGGTCAGTTTGAACACTACCCACATGACCGCCAGAAAGATCGGAATCCCCAGCCAGCGATGCGTCACCACACGGTCGATGCGGTCGGAAAGGGTTACCGGCGCCGTAGATAGACGGCGCACTGCCTGTGTGGCAACCGTGTGAACGAAACGGTAGCGCTGATCGACGAGCGCAACATCCAGATCATCGCCGTAGACGGCGCGCAATCGTTCCAGGCTTTCATCGAGCGCCGCAACAGCGGCAGAACCGCCCAGGCTGCGGATGGCGTGCATTAACGCCTCATCGCCTTCGAGCGCCTGGATCGCCAGCCAGCGCGGTGGGTAGGCATCAGCCAGGCCGGGTAGACGCGCGAACAGGTCCGCCAGACGGTCCAGTTCCGTTTCGATTGGCGGCGGATAGCGGAACGGCGCCGACGCCTGATGGAAGGAGCGATCAAGCGTTGTCATCATGCCACCTTTCGTGCGATCCGACGAACATCAACCCCGGAGAGCAGCGTCGTCAGCGCCGCCTTCAGCGCCGCCAGCCCTTCTCCCTTGCTGGCAACGAGCGGCACAACCGGCGCCCCCAATCCTCTGGCGAGTGCATCGAGGTCGAGCGTCATACCGCGCGCTGCTGCCACATCCGTCATGTTCAACGCGACCAGAAGAGGCACACCGGTTTCAAGCAGTTGCACCGTCAGATACAGGTTGCGCTCCAGGTTTGCCGCGTCCACGACATTGATCACAAGATCGGGACGATCGCGCACGATGAAGTCGCGGGCGATCTGTTCCTCGAGCGAACGCGATGCCAGGCTGTACGCGCCGGGAAGATCGACAATCGTGACCACCCGACCGTCGAGGAGCAGTTGTCCCTCTTTCCGTTCAACAGTTTTGCCGGGCCAGTTGCCGACGTGCTGCCGCAGACCGGTCAGCGCATTGAAGATCGTGCTTTTGCCGACATTTGGATTACCGGCGAGCGCCACAATCGCCTCGCTCATCAGGAAGCCCCCTTTTCCAGCACAGCGACGAGCAATGCCTGCGCCAGGGGATAGCCGAGCGCCAGGCGTGTATCGCCAACGGCAACCATCAGCGCGCTGCCGCTATCGGCGACAACCGACAACTCGACGCCGGGAACGAAACCAAGTTCTGCCAGACGGTGCGCGGTGCGCTGGCTGCCGCTGATGCCGACCAGTCGCGCGCGCACTCCCTGACCAACGAACATCAGGGGAAGCGTATTATGTGAGTGCATTGATCGGCTCCACGTAAATACAACGCGCATCGCTCTTGCGCAACGAGAGGTGATACCCTTTGATGGTCAGTTCGAGCGGATCGCCGAGCGGCGCCAGCCTTGTTAACGTAACCGTTTCACCGTGAACAAACCCCATATCGAGCAACCGCCGCCGCAACGCGCGGTCGCCTCCTACCCGCACGATGACTGCGCTGCAACCACAGGAGAGTTGATCGAGGGTGACTGTAGTTTCATCCGACATATGGACATCCTTGACAAGCAATGTTCTGGTATTCCTCATGGAAATCGATCAAACAGTTATGGTGCGCCTTAACTTCCGTTATACAGACTCATGATCATGACAACAAGTGGCAAATGAACAACTGTGAGGAAAGAAAGAGTGACCGATGGCGGAAGGAGAGGGATGGAGGGAGGGACGGCAGAGACATCGCGCTGCACCGTCTCGAAATGGCGCAGGTGAGAGGAGGAAAGGCGGCGCGTGGCACATTGCGCCGTCCGTAGAAAAAGGCGCGAGGAACGTCACCAACCCTTGCGGTCTCCGCCGGACGCTCGTCCTCGCCGGCAACCTGTCCTGGCGACGAGGAACACACCCGCGCCGGAAACACGCACTGACTTCACGGGTTCTGGAGACGGGCGTTGCCGATCGAACACGGCATCTACCCCGCCATCTCCCGCAGCCGGGCGATAATGCCGGGCAGAACGTCAAGCACCACGTCCACATCTGCGTCGGTATTGTCACGTCCAAAGGTGAAGCGCACCGCGCCGGGGAGCGCCGACGCGACTTCCGCCGTCGTGTCCGATCCGGCTGCGCGAGCCAGCGCCAGCAGCACATGCGACGGCTCCAGTGAGCCGCTGGTGCAGGCAGACCCGCTCGATGCCGCGATGCCGTGCTGATCGAGCAGGAGCAGGATACTCTCGCCCTCCACTCCCTCGAACGACAGATTGGCATTGTTCGGTAGGCGGCGTGTCGGATGCCCGTTGAGGCGCGCGCCTGGAACCCGTTCCAGAACACCGTTCACCAATCGATCGCGCAGGCGTGCGCAGTGAGCGCTGTCGGCGGCGCGGCGCTCCTCAGCAAGACGCAACGCCGCTGCCATACCGACAATGCCGGGCACATTCTCGGTGCCTGCCCGCCGCCGTCGCTCCTGCCCGCCGCCGGTGATCTGCGGCAGCAGCGGCGTTCCCCGGCGGACGTACAGTGCACCGACCCCCTTGGGACCGTAGAACTTGTGTGCGGCAATCGTCATCAGATCGACATTGAGCGCGCGCACATCGAGCGGCAAGGCGCCAGGCGCCTGCACCGCATCGGTATGGAAAGGAACGCCGCGCTCGCGGCAAATCGCGCCCAGTTCAGCAATCGGCTGAATCGTGCCGATCTCGTTATTGGCATACATAACCGACACCAGCACCGTATCCGGGCGTAGCGCCGCGCGCAGATCGTCGGGCTGCACCAGACCGCTGCTATCAACCGGCAAAATGGTCGCCTCAAACCCAAACGCCTGCAAGTGTTCGACCGTATGGAGCACCGCATGATGCTCAATCGCACTGGTAATGAGATGCGCGCCGCGCCCCGCCTGACGCTGCGCCAGCGCGACGCCGCGGATCGCCAGGTTGTCGCTCTCGGAACCACTGCCGGTAAAGATAATTTCACGCGGCGATGCACCCAGGATTGCCGCCACTTGATCGCGCGCTTCATCGAGCGCGTGCAACGCAGCGCGCCCGACGCGGTAGATGCTCGAAGGATTGCCAAAATGCGTGGTGAAGTACGGGAGCATCACCGCAAGCGCCGCCGGATCGACCGGCGTCGTCGCTGCGTGGTCGAGATAGATCAATCGTTCAGTCACGCACTCCTCGCTCTTTCCAGGGCGTTTCCAGACCATGCGCCTCGAGCAGCGCCTCGTCGTCGAGCATCGTCGCCGCTGTGCCATCAGCGACGATGCGCCCTTCGTCCATGATAATCATCCGATCGCAAAGTTCCTGAACCATCGCCATATCATGCGTCGAAACCAGCATGGTCAGCGGCAAATCGCGCAGCAAACGGATCAATCCACGGCGGGCGCGCGGGTCGAGACCGGCGGAAGGCTCGTCGAACGCCAGAATCTCCGGTTCCATCGCCAGCACCGTCGCAATCGCGATGCGCTTCTTTTCCCCCATGCTCAAATGGTATGGATGCCGCTCGCGATACGTACTCATCCCGACCAGCGCCAGCGCTCGTTCGACCCGCGCCTGCACGTCGCGCGCCGCAAGCCCCATGTGCAACGGACCGAACGCCACATCCTCAAAGACCGTCGGTGAAAATAACTGGTCATCGGGATTTTGAAACACAAGACCGACTCGCGCGCGCACTTGCGACAGGGTACGCTCACTCACCGGCAAGCCAGCGACTTCGATGCGCCCGTTGCCGCGCAGAACACCGTTGAGGTGCAATAGCAGCGTGCTCTTGCCGGCGCCGTTCGGTCCAACCAGCGCCACCTTCTCACCGCGCGCAATGCGCAAATGAACGCCACGAAGCGCCACACGCCCATCGGGATAGGCGAAGTGCAGATCGTCGATCAGCAGCAGCGGCGTATGGTCGACGGAAAGCGATGCATTAACCGTAAGATCGGAGCGCAGCATAGATAGACTGATCTGAATACAATGGTTCCTCTTCATATTGTAGCGCGCTTTACGACAGTCAGCGAGCAGCGCGCATGAGAACGCCGTCATGCACAGGCAGGAGTTTAGCCGCTCCGGCGATTCAAAGCGCTCACCACGCGTAGCACGGCGGATAAGAGCGCATGGACTTATACCAGTTATCTGTGACCATCCGGCATGGTCACCTCGAGCAGCGCGAGGGGGCGTGCGCGACTCGCGCAGATTCCGCGCTGCGCTCGGCATGACCAGCATGCGGCATCTTCAATCGTCATTGGTATGACACGGCTCAACCGCCTTCCATCATACCCTGATCCGTGCGAATCCGTCGCATCTATGTCACGTCATCCGTGTTCCCTTCACACCCGAATCCTGGCAGGACCGGCATATCTTGTTGTTGCACGTTTGCGCAACTCGTTTGACATCCCCCTCTGCTGCGGTATAATACCTGAAGACACCGAAACGGAATTGGACAACCATCGCGCGCAGGCGCGCCACCCATGGAATGAGGAGACACGTTATGCCAACGCTAGGAGTCGGCGAGCTGGTTATCATTCTGATCATTGTCCTGTTGTTGTTCGGCGCTTCGCGCATCACCGGCGTCGCAAGCGCGCTCGGCGGCAGCATCAAGGCATTCCGTAAAGCCGTGCGCGACGACGATGAAGTTCCCGCCAATAAGGTTGAGGCGAACGACTCAACCGACAAGAAGGCTGAGACAAAGGCATAGCATGCCCGTCTCGCACCTGTGGCGCTGCGCGATAGATGCGGCCCGCGCGCAGACGAGCCGGCGCCAGTCGCAGTGTGAATGTGTCGCTCTGTGGCTGGCGTCGTTGTGTTTGGTAAAAGGTCTATGGCTGGTGAGTTTTATGACTCCGCGCGAATCTTCGTGCAGGCTGGCGATGGCGGCGATGGCGCTGCGACCTTCCGCCGCGAGAAGTATGTGCCGCGCGGCGGACCGGACGGCGGCGATGGCGGGCGCGGCGGTCACGTCTATCTGGTCGCCGATCCGGGGCTTAACACGCTGCTGCCCTTTCGTGAACGCACCCGCTTCATCGCAGAGCGCGGCGGAAACGGCGGAAGGTCGCGCAAACATGGACGCAATGGGCGCGATGTGTTCATTCGCGTGCCGGTTGGGACGGTTGCGCGCACCGTTATTGACGGCGAGACGTACAGCGTCGATCTCGACGCGCCGGGGCTGCGGCTGCTCGCAGCGCGCGGCGGGCGCGGCGGATTAGGGAATGTCCATTTTGCCACCTCGAGTTATCAGGTTCCACGTATCGCCGAGCTCGGCGAACCGGGTGAACGCCGTGAGATCGAACTCGAACTCAAACTTCTTGCCGATGTTGGGCTGATCGGTTTCCCCAATGCCGGCAAATCCACGTTATTGTCGGTGATCAGCGCGGCGCGCCCAAAAATTGCACCCTATCCGTTCACAACCTTGCAACCAAATCTCGGGGTTGTGGAAGTCGGCGAGTATTCGTTTGTTGTGGCGGACATTCCCGGATTGATCGAAGGCGCACATCGCGGCGTCGGGTTGGGGTTCAGTTTTCTGCGCCATATCGAGCGAACCCGCCTGCTCATTCACATCATTGATGCGGCAGGGGTCGATGGGCGCGATCCGGTGAACGATTTTTCTGCGATCAACGAAGAGTTGCGCCTTTATCAACCCGCACTGGCGCAACGGCCACAGGTGGTTGCGCTGAATAAAGCCGATCTGCCGGAAGCGCAGGCGAACCTGAAACGACTGCGCGCTGCCATTCCGGTGTCGGAGCAGGATCTGTTCGTGATCTCGGCGGCGACACGAGAAGGCGTGGACGCACTGTTGCAGCGCGTTGCTGAGCGTCTGAGAGAGATGCCTGCACCACACCGCGCACCGCGCGATGAAACGCTCACCTGGCCCGTACCGGAGGTGGATGAACGCCTTTACACCATCGAGCGAACGGGAGATGGCTGGCGCGTGCGCGGGCGTCGCATTGAACGCCTGATTTCGATGACCAATTTCGCCCAACCGGACGCGATTATGCGGATTCAGCGCGTGCTCGAGGCGAGCGGCATTGGGGCAGCGTTGCAGGAGGCAGGCATTCAGAACGGTGATGTGCTGTATATCGAACAAGCGGCGTTCGATTGGGAGGACGGCGCAATAACCTACCGCATGCCTGGCGTCAGTTGACCCGGATCTCGATGAAGTACACTACGACCGGTTGTGATTCGGATGAACCGTGTTGTTCAGAAGGAGCCGACGGTGAAAAAAACAACTGAGGCGACGACCGCCGCATCCGTCGCTCGTGCTCCTTTTCCAATCCGTCGTAGACGAAACGCGCCTTCCGGCGCGCTGCTCCCCCTCTTCGACATCTGCCTGATTCTCGCCGGTTTTGCCATCGCCTACTGGATGCGCTATGAACTCGATTGGCCTCCGCCGTTCGATCAACTGGTGCGCGAGGTGCAGGCGCAGAACTTTGTGCCGCTCAGCGCCTTTGCGCCATTTGCGCTCCTGCTGGCTGCGCTCCTGATGGTTCAGTTCGCCATGCGCGGGCTGTATCGCCTGCCGCGCACCGCCGGCGTGCTCGACCACAGCAGCATCATCGTCGGCTCAACCACAACCGGTATCGCCATTCTGATCGTTGTGGTCTTTCTGTATAAGCCTTCGGAATTCTACTCGCGCTTGATCTTTGCATTTGCCTGGGGAACCATTATTGCGCTCCTCGTCGGATGGCGCGCCGTGTTGATCAGCATACGCCGCTGGCGCTGGGTGCGCGGCATCGACCGTGAACGGGTGCTGGTGGTCGGCAACACCGGTCTGGGGCGCGAGGTGATGGAGAGCCTGGTGGCGCAACCCGATCTGGGGTATGCGCTCGTCGGTTTTCTCGATGATCGGGAGCGGGCGCCCAACCGGCGAACCTTGCATTTTCGACAGATTGGACGAATCAGCGATCTCGAAACCTGTCTGCGCGGCGGGGATATCGATCTGGTCATCCTGGCGTTGCCGTTTTGGGAGCATCATCGCCTGCCCGACCTGGTGGCAACCTGTCGCTACGCAGGGGTCGAGTTCTGTGTCGTTCCCGATCTCTACGAGTTGAGTTTCGACCGCATCGATATCGGCAACCTGGGCGGTATTCCGCTGATTGGCTTGAAGGCGGTCTCGCTGCGCGGCTGGAACCTGGTGGTCAAACGAGCCATGGATCTGGCATTGACGCTGCTGACGTTGCCGCTGGTGATCCCACTGGGAGTGGCGATTGCGATCATCGTGCGCCTCGACTCGCCTGGATCGGCGATTTTCCGGCAGCGTCGGATCGGGCGTGATGGACGCCCGTTCATCTGTTATAAGTTTCGCACGATGGTGATCGATGCCGAGGAGCGCAAAGCCGAACTCGCTGCGTTGAATGAAGCCGATGGTCCACTCTTCAAAATGCGGAACGACCCGCGGATGACCCGCGTCGGGCGCGTGCTGCGACGTTACAGCCTGGATGAACTGCCGCAGTTGTGGAATATTCTGCGCGGTGAAATGAGTTGGGTGGGTCCGCGTCCGGCAACGCCGGAAGAAGTCGCGCAGTATGAAGACTGGCATTACCGCCGGTTAACGGTTGTGCCCGGTCTGACGGGACTATCGCAGGTGTTGGGGCGCAGTGATATTTCGTTCGACGAAATGGTGCGCCTCGACATCTTTTACACTGAAAACTGGACACCCGGCATGGATCTGCGTATTCTGCTGCAAACGATTCCGGTCGTTATCTCCGGGCGTGGGGCGTATTGATGCAAGGCGCGAAGCACGCGACGCGGGAAGCGGGGCACGGGTGGTTGGCGCGGCTTCGTGAACCGTCGCGCACTTCGTGGATGCCACCACAACGGCACACGGCGGAGGGCGAACATACCCGACCCGAAACGTCAAAGGTCTTGCAAGTTGTTCACGATCCATCATGAGCCGAGTCACATCTTCCTCACGGGAATGCCATACCATGCCAGTAATGCATGAAGAGGGTGGATGCCTATGCGTGTACTGATCACCGGCGGCGCCGGCTTTCTTGGTTCTCATTTGTGTGATCGATTCCTGGCGGAAGGTCATACCGTCGTGGCGATGGACAATCTGATTACCGGCAACACCGACAATATTGCCCATCTTGCCGGTCATCCGCGCTTCAGTTTCATCAAGCACGACGTGACGAACTATATTTTTGTCGAGGGTCCGCTCGATGCCATTTTGCACTTCGCCTCACCCGCCTCACCGGTCGATTATCTGGAGTTGCCGATTCAAACGCTGAAAGTCGGCGCACTCGGCACGCACAAGGCATTGGGGCTGGCAAAGGATAAAAAAGCGCGCTTCCTGCTCGCTTCGACTTCAGAAGTGTACGGCGATCCACAGGTGCATCCGCAACCTGAAACATACTACGGACACGTCAATCCCATTGGTCCACGTGGTGTGTACGATGAAGCCAAGCGCTTCGCCGAGGCGATGACCATGGCGTACCATCGCTATCACGGCGTCGAGACGCGCATTGTACGCATTTTCAACACCTATGGTCCGCGCATGCGTCTCCGCGATGGTCGGGTGGTGCCCAATTTCATTCAGCAAGCATTGCGCGGCGAGCCGCTGACCATTTATGGAGATGGCTCGCAAACGCGATCATTTCAATATGTCGATGATCTGGTGGAAGGGGTCTATCGCCTGCTCTTTTCCAACGAAGTCGAGCCGGTCAATATTGGCAATCCCGGCGAGTTTACCATTAAAGCGTTCGCCGAACTGGTCAATGCGTTGACCGACAACAAGGCTGGTGTGGTGTACAAAGATCTGCGCACACAGGACGATCCGCAGGTGCGTCAGCCGGACATTGCGAAGGCGCGCAGGATTCTGGGGTGGGAGCCGCGCGTCAGCCTCGAAGAAGGGTTGCGTCGCACCATTCCATGGTTTCGTGAAGAACTGCGGAAACGCGGAGAACTGCCGTGAGATGATGGTTCGACAGAGCCGGTCGGAAAAGACACGGATGCACGGACTTCGCGCAATCGCTCCTTCCCTGCGAACGACCATCACGCTCTGGCTGGTCGCCGTCGCTCTGGGGATACTGCTGGCGCGCACTCCGCTCGATACGCTTGCACTGATGGCGGGTGCGGCGCTGGCGCTCATTCTGGCGCTGGTGCATCCGGTCCTGGCAGTTGGTATGGCGGCGCTGTCGGTGCCGGTGCAGGAGCTGATTACCCTTCCGGGCGGGCTATCGGTTACACAGATGACGGTGCTGTTGGCGCTGGGGGGCTGGTTGTTCCATACTCTGGCGCGCGCTGAACAGCGCATGCTTCCAACCGATCTCTTGCTTCTATGGGGTGGGGTGCTCTTCGCACTGCTGCTCTCTGCCAGTGTGACGCCGTATTCGCGCACGGAAGCGCTGCGCGAGACGGCACGCTGGATGGTTGCGGCAGGCGTCTGGATGGCGGCTGCGAGCACGATCACCCGGCGCTGGCATATCATCTACCTGCTGGCATGTCTGTTGATCGCTCCGGCAGTGTGCGCCGGCATTGGCATCGTGCAGTTCGCAACCGGCGATGGTCCGCCGACCTTTCGGATCGCGCCCGATCTGCCATATGTGCGCGCCTATGGCACAATTGGACAGCCGAACTCATTTGCGGGATACCTGAACATGGCATGGCCCCTGGCGCTTGCGCTGGCGATGGTAACCGCCAATAGCGCCCGGCAGAGCGGCGTTCGGCGGTGCCTGGCCGCTACGGGGCGCTGGATGTTGGTGGTCGTCGTGTGGGGAGTCGTCGGGGTGTTGCTGACGGCGTTGATGATGTCGTTCTCGCGTGGTGCGTGGATCGGCGCCGCAATTGGGGTGACAGGCATGGCGCTAAGCCTGGGCAGGCGCGCGCTGCCGGCGCTCCTGGGACTGGTGGCGGTTGGCGTGGCAGTGGTGTTGCTCGCCATTGTGGGCGCGCTCCCCGAAGCGCTGATGACGCGCCTGGCGAGCGTCTGGCAGAGTGTGGCATGGTTCGATGCGGCGGCAGTGACGGTGACACCAGAGAACTTCGCAGTCGTCGAGCGAATGGCGCACCTCCAGGCAGGGTGGGAGATGTTTCGTTCCGCACCGCTGTTCGGCGTTGGTCCTGGCAATTACTCTGTCGCATATCCAGAGTTTGCCGTTGGCGGATGGTATGCGAGTCGCGGGCATGCCCACAATTACTACCTGCACATGGCAGCGGAAACAGGAATAATCGGCATAGTGGCATACCTGGCGCTCCTCGGCGGAGTGATCCGGCAGGCATTGCGCGCGCTTCGACGCACAACCGATCCCATTTTGTACGGCGCAACCGTCGGCGGATGTGGTATCATCGCAGCAGTAGCAGGGCATAATCTGTTCGAGAACCTGCACGTACTCAATTTTGGCATTCAACTCGCGGTCGTATGGGCGGTGATCGGCGCGATTGCGCACTGTACTGAAGACATTCAATCACAATGCGCTATCTCATAACGGGTGGAGCAGGATTCATCGGCAGTCACCTGAGCGAGGCGTTGCTGGCGCGCGGCGATCAGGTGGTGTGCATCGACAATTTCAACGACTATTACGATCCGGTTCGGAAGCGACGCAATATCGCGCGCGCGCTGGCGCACCCCGGCTATACGCTGGTCGAGGCGGATTTTCGAGACGCGGAAATAATGGATCGCGTCTTCGCGCAGTATCGACCACAGCGGGTAGCGCACATCGGCGCAATGGCGGGTCCGCGCCCATCGATGCGCAATCCTGCGCTCTACGAAGAGGTCAATGTTCGCGGCACGCTGACCATCCTGGAAACGGCGGCGCGGTACGAGGTCGAGGGGTTGGTGCTGGCATCAACATCATCGGTGTACGGCATGTCGCCAACCCCATGGTCAGAGGAGTCGCCGACCGACCGACCCCTGTCGTACTACGCTGCCACGAAAAAAGCAGCTGAAGTGCTGGCATACACAGCGCACCGCCAGTACGGTATGCCAATACGCATTGTGCGCTTCTTCACCGTGTACGGTCCGCGCGGTCGGCCCGATATGACGCCACACTTATTCGTTGATGCAATGGTCGCCGGAAAATCGATAACCTTGTTCAATGGCGGCATGGGCGTCTACCGCGACTGGACCTATGTTGATGATATTGTGTCTGGTGTGGTCGCAGCGCTCGATGCCGGGTACGCCTTTGACATTTTCAATTTAGGGCACTCAAGCCCGGTGCAGTTGATCGATTTCGTCACTGCTCTGGAACGGGTGACCGGTTTGTGCGCCAGGATTGTGGCACAACCGCTGCCAGCCGCAGACCCGCCGATCACCTATGCCCGAATTGACAAGGCGACGCGGATGCTTGGATTTCAGCCGTGTACGCCGCTGGAAGAAGGGCTGGCACGCTTTTGGGAGTGGTACCGGAGCGAGCATGGCGCCTGAGCGGCGGGAGATTTGAAGGAAAGCGCGCCTCCCGAAGCACTGAGACGATCACGGGAGATCAATGGAAGTTCCGACGGAACCACGAGAGGACGGTTCAATGATGATCAACGAGCGAGTCGGCGATGCGGGCGCCGACGAATCGGTCAACCTGCCTGAGACTCCCGAAATTCAGGAAGTCGAACGTCAGGGGTTCTCGCTGGCAAAGGCGTTGCGCAGCCCGCGTACCATTATCTCGTTTGCGCTTGCAATTGCGATTGTCGTATTCGCCGTGCGTGGCTTCGATATCGATGTGCAGCAGACATGGCAGTATATGCGTGGCGCCGATGGATGGCTACTGCTGGCAGGCTTCGGCATCTTCTACCTGACGTTTCCGTTGCGTGCCGTGCGCTGGCGGATGCTGCTGGAAAATGCCAATGTGCCGGTGCGCGAAGGACGCAAAAGTTGGGCGTCGCTGCCTGCGCTGATGGAATATATCTACCTCTCGTGGTTTGCCAACTGTGTGGTGCCGGCCAAACTCGGCGATGCCTACCGCGGGTATCTGCTCAAACAGAATGGGCGTGTGTCGTTTTCGGCGACGTTTGGCACGATCTTTGCCGAGCGCCTCCTCGATATGCTGGGATTGTTCGGGTTGCTGGTGTTGTCGGCATGGTTTACGTTCGGCGCGCAGATGCCGGAGAGCACCCGGGTGGTGTTCGGCTTTGGCGCGCTGCTGGTCGTTATGATTGTCAGCGGTCTGGCGGGGATGCGCTGGTTAAGCCCGGTCATTCGACGCTTTATCCCGAAACGTCTGATCGGGGTGTATGGCAACTTTGAACACGCAGCGCTGCGCTCGTTCCGTCCGGGCATCCTGCCCAAACTGATCGCGCTGACGTCCGGCGTCTGGCTGCTCGAAGGGATGCGGCTCTATTTTGTGATCCAGGCGCTCAGCCACGAAGGGTTGTCGCTGCCGCTGTCGGCGATCATCTTCGTTGCGCTGGCGTCGTCGTTGCTGACAGCCATTCCCTTCACTCCAGCCGGTCTTGGCGTTGTCGAAACGGTGATTACGGGCGTGCTGACGTTCTTCAAGGTCGGAACGAGCCTTGGCGGGGCTGTCACGTTGCTCGACCGGGTCATCAATTTCTGGAGCATTGTCGTGATCGGGTTCGTTCTGTACCTGGTCAGTAAACGGAGGTGACGGGACAACCGCGCATGCACGTCGGGATCGATTTTACGGCTGGCGCCTGGCAGGGCGCCGGCATTGGGCGTTACACGCGCGAACTGATCGGCGCCATTCTTGCTCAAAGCCCCGATCTTCGTTTCACTCTGTTCTACGCTGCTGGCTTTCCGGGCGCCGCTCCTCCGCCCTATCTGCCTGAGGTGCGCCGTCTCTGCGCATCGCATCCGCGTACCCGCGCTGTGCCCATTCCGCTGCCGCCCCGCCGCCTGACGCAACTCTGGCATCGGTTGCGCGTCCCGCTGCCGATCGAATGGCTTACCGGTCCACTCGATATTCTGCACGCGCCCGATTTCGTGGCGCCGCCGACGCGCGCCCGCACTCTTGTGACCATCCACGATCTTTCGTATATGGTGCATCCCGAGTGCGCCGTTCCCGGCGTTGCCGCCTTTCTGCGCGACGCCGTGCCGCGTACACTGCGACGCGCTGATGTCATCGTCGCCGATTCGGAGTCGACCCGGCGCGATCTCCAGCGCCTGTTGCACATCGCTCCTGAGCGTGTGTCGGTGGTCTATCCTGCGGTAGACGAACGGTTTTGTCCCTTGCCGCCGGAGATGTGCGAGCCGGTGCGCCGGCGGTTGCGCCTGCCATCGCGCTTCATCCTGTTCGTCGGAACAATCGAGCCACGCAAGAATCTGGCGCGTCTGCTGGAAGCCTTTGCGCGGATCGATCCGGCAACACGGCGACAAGGCAACGGTGATCTCTTCCTGGTCATCGCCGGTCGGCGGGGATGGATGTACCAACCGGTGTTCGAGACTCTTGATCGCCTGGGACTGCGAGATCGGGTGCAGATACTCGATTTTGTGGCGGATTCTGACCTGCCAGTGGTGTATAATCTTGCACAGGCATTCGTGTATCCTTCGATCTACGAAGGATTCGGCTTGCCGCCGCTGGAAGCGCTGGCATGCGGAACACCGGTAGTTACATCAGACAATTCGAGCCTTCCAGAGGTAGTGGGCAGCGCCGCCCTTCTTGTGCCTGCCGACGATGTGGCGGCGCTCACACAGGGGATGAGCCGCCTGTTGAACGATGACGCCCTGCGTGCTCAACTGCGTCAGGCGGGTCTGGAGCAGGCGCGACGATTTCGCTGGGAAGCGTCTGCCCGGCAGATGATCGAACACTATCACTCGTTGTCAACGGGAGCATCGCATGAGGCCACAACCAGAGCTCTCCGGTGAAGCGCTCGACTCCGACGAGATGGAGAGCCGTAGTCTTGTTTTTGCCCGGTTGTTATCGCATATTTTCAACCCGGTTTTCGTCACTATCACTGCCTATCTGTTGATCGGTCTTCACACCCTGGACGAGGCGGGGCTTGCGTGGGTTGGCGGCATTATCGCTTTTCAAACGGCGCCATCGGTGCTGTATTATCTGGTGCGCTTGCGTCAGGGAGGGTTCAGCGATGCCGATGTGTCGGTGCGACATGAGCGCAATGAACTCTACATGTTTGGCACGGTGTCGGTCCTGCTGACGATTGGGCTGTTGCTGGCGCTAGACGCGCCACGCCCGTTTCTGGCGCTGACGGTTGGCATGCTGGGCATTGGCATTGTCTGCGGTTCGATCAATCTGATCTGGAAGATCAGCATGCACGGTGCAGCTATAGGCGCGCTGGCGACGCTGGCGCTGATCTACTCAAATGCGTTGGGGATTGCGTTCTGGATATGCGCCGTCGCCGTCGCCTGGGCGCGAGTGCGAACGCGCAACCATACGCCAGGGCAGGTGATCGCCGGCCTGGCTGTCGCTGCGATAGTCGTCAGCGTGTCGTTTCTAGCACTGGCGTGAGATGTTGAAGGTGGGAAGGCGATGCCCTGCATGCCGATCATTGCATCTTCCGACGGCGCAGAGTTGACGACGACGGGTGGCGTAGAGGCGTTTTGCTCACTGTTTGCGCGTGTTTTACCCTCGACAGTCTGGAAGGCAACGATATTGCCTGTCGGAGGATCTGGCGTCGCTGTGCAACGGTCGTGCTTATGGCATTGAAAGACGCTGCGCCGCCATTTATTCTGTCGCTCGATATTGGCACGTCCTCGGTGCGCGCGCTGATGTTCGATGCGCGGGGATGGCGTGTGGCAGGGATCGGCGCGCGTGAGCCGGTGACGGTGCGCACTGCTCCTGATGGCGCTGCGGAAATCGATGCCGGCGCACTCTTCGATGCCGTCGGGCAATGCCTCGATATGGCGCTCGCGCAGTCCGCATCGCTGATACCCCCTAACGCTATCGGCGGCGTTGCGGTCACGACCCTGGCGGCGACCTTGCTCGCACTCGACCGTGATGGCAGTCCCCTGACTCCGATCTTCACATACGCCGATACGCGCTGCACTCAGGACGCGGCTGCGCTGCGGACGCGCTTCGATGAGCGCGAGGTTCATCAACGCACCGGATGCCTGCTGCGCACCAGTTATTGGCCCGCCCAACTCGCCTGGATCCGCCGGACCCGCCCGGCACTCTTTCGTCAGGCGGCATCGTGGGCAACCCTGGGCGATTATCTGGAGTTGCGCCTGTTCGGTCGGCGGCGCATCAGTTATTCCGCCGCTTCCTGGACGGGCCTGCTCGACCGCACCATGCTGTCGTGGGATCTCCGCTTGCTGGGCGATCTCGGCGTTCGCCCCGGTCAACTGGCGCCGCTCATCGATCGGGATGCGCCCATCCAGGGTTTGCTTCCTGAGCATACCGCGCGCTGGGCGGAACTGGCGGAGATTCCGTGGTTTCCTGCCATTGGCGACGGCGCGGCGGCCAATATTGGCAGCGGTTGCGCAGGTCCAACGCGCGCGGCAATCACCATTGGCACTACCGGCGCGCTGCGTGTGGCGCTGCCGGATATGGAGCACGTGCCATCTGGTTTGTGGTGTTATCGGATTGATCGCCATCGCGCCCTGCTCGGCGGCGCTACCAGCGAGGGCGGGAATGTTGTCGCCTGGCTACGCGAGACGTTGCGGATCGACGAAGACCCGAATACGCTCGATCGGGCGCTGGCAGCGCTTCCGCCCGATAACCACGGACTGACGATCCTGCCATTCTGGGCAGGGGAACGCAGTCCTGGCTGGGCTGGCGACGCGCGCGCCGTGATTGCAGGTCTGTCGCTGGGCGTGACGCCGCTCGACATCCTGCGCGCCGGGATGGAAGCCGTTGCGTATCGGTTTGCGCTGATTCTGGAACAGATCGAGCAGGCGGGCGTGACGCCATCGGTCTTCGTTGCAGGCGGCGGCGCGCTGCTATCGTCACCTGCCTGGATGCAGATCATGACCGATGTGCTGGGGCGACCGCTGATCGTTGCCACTGAACCCGAGGTGAGCGCCAGAGGTGCGGCGCTCCTGGCGCTCGATGCGCTGGGTGTGACCGTAGACGAAGATCTGATTGCAGCGAATGCCGCCGGGTTCGTTCCCAACCCACATCATCACGCGCGCTACCGCGCAGCCATTGCGCGCCAGCAGGCGCTGTACGAGAAGATCGTTCAAAGGGATGATGCAGCCAGTTGTTGAACTTCTTCCGCTGCAATTCGGTCGCCAGCCTGTCGAAACGCTTGTTCGCCGCGCAAGAAAAAGACCCTGGCTTGATCTCGCTCGTTCAGAGCGGCATAGATTTCTCCCAGACCGCGATACGCGCATCCCTGGCACATGGCATCGTTTGCCTGCTGCGCCATTTCCAGGGAACGATGCATGATCGCCCTGGCTTGCGCCACATCCCCTGATTTGAGAAGGATATACCCCTGCTCGTAGAGATTCGCGGCGAAACCGGCGTGATCATCGGGAACATACGATAATCGAAAACGATACTCTTCTCGGAAAAGCGCCTGTGCGATGCCGAGATTGCCCGCCATCCGCTCGACCACCCCTTGTTGATGGAGCACAATCGCCTGCCATCGTACATCGTGCGCTTCTTGCGCCAGACGATAGAGACGCGCGTAGAGTTCGCGCGCCTGATCGAATTTGTTCTGGAAGCAGTATGTGAATGCCAGTCCGTGAGCAACCTGTCGGTACTGCTCATACCGGGCAGTCGAGCATGCTGCCAGAACCGCCGCATAAAGGCGTTCGGCTTCATCATATCGGCCATTGTCAAATGCCAGGAATGCTTGATGCAGAAGATGGTTCATTTCCTTGATTGTGGCGTTCGTCGTTCCGGTATCGCCAGCGCCACACCCTCCAGTGCCAGTTGAGGATTCACATTATCGCGCAGACGCTGCGCTGCCAGAGCAATGCCTGATACGAAGGCGTGAAGATCAGGAACGGTGTGCTGCGCCGCTGCTGCTACCAGTTCGTCACGGCGGTCGATATGGACAACCGCCTGCGGACAACCGGCGGCAGTCAGCAGCACATCGCGCCACCAACTCTGCCACAGATCGAGCGTCTCGAACACGGCCGTCTGATCGCCGGCGCGATACGCCTTCGCCTGTTCCTCCGCCCAGCGCAGACGGGTTGCCAGTGGTTGGTCGGCAAGCGCCAGCAGTTCCGCCAGTTGATCCCGGCGCGCCGCCAGTTCATCCGGTGTATCGACCATACGCAATGCCCACCCGATCCGTCCGCCGCTCCAGGCAGCCAGGAGTTCGGCATCGCCGGCCGCCAGGTTACGCTTCTCGCGCAAAGCCGCCGCCACCTGCGCGCGCGGCAACGGGCGCAGCCGCAGCAACTGACAGCGCGAAACAATCGTCGGCAGGAGGCTGCCCACCGTGTGCGCAACCAGAACAATCGTTGCATAGGGAGGCGGCTCTTCCAGGGTTTTCAGCATCGCATTCGATGCAGATTCGTTCAACTTCTCTGCATCGTGCAGAATGAACACGCGCCGCCGACCCTCGTAGGGCTTCAGCATCATATCGCGTTGCCACTCGCGCACCGTATCGATCTTCAACTCTTTCTGCCGCGCCGCATCGTCAGATTTTGCCCCGGCTGCCTGCGTTGCCATGCCAGCGATGCGGACATCCGGGTGGTTGCCACGCTCGATCCGCTGACACGCCCGGCAGCGCAGACACGGATCGAGGGCTGACCGTTCACAGTTGAGCGCCTGCGCCAACCGAAGCGCGAGCAGCGCCTTCCCTACGCCTTCCGGTCCGCCGATGAGATACGCATGCGCCAGGCGCTTGCCGGCAATCGAGCGTCGCAGAAACTCGACCGCCCACTCGTGCCCGATCATGCCCCAGTTGTCTGACGATTCGATCATCGTGTGATAAGCCGTATCTTTTTATGGATACAACCGATTCTATTCTGGTAGAAATGCTGTGAATAACTGAGGATCATATGGCGCACCGCACCATTCTCATCATCGACGAAGACCCTGATCACCGCGCTATCCTTGCCCGCCTGCTGCGCTTTTCCGGCTACCACGTTATCGAAGCCGCGCCATCCAACGCCCCGGACCGCTTCTCCTCCGGCATACGCCCTGATCTCATCCTCTGTTCGCTCTCGCTTCCCGGTCAATGCGCCTGGGAAACAGTCCGTCAACTGCACACCCTCTCGGAGATTGCAGCCGTTCCCATCCTTGCCACAACCGTCTACACCACCCTCATCAAGCGATCCCAGGTCCAATCGATCGGCTGCGTCGATTATGTCGACAAGCCCTTCGACCTGGATGGATTGATCACATACGTTCGAAACCTGTTGTCGCCTCCAGCGATTGCGGCATAGCGTTTCGTCATTTCTTGATCATCGTATCCATCCCTACTGGTAGAGATCACCACGCCGCAGCACCAGAACGCTATTGATCCCGCCGAACCCAAACGAGTTGGACATGGCAATCCGAATCGTCGCCGGTCGCCCATGCAGCGGAACATAATCGAGATCGCACTGCGGATCGGGCGACGTGAGATTAATCGTCGGCGGAATGAACTGATGCTGCATGGCAAGGATCGTCGCTGCCGCCTCCACCGCCCCTGCGGCGCTCGTCAGGTGTCCGATCATCGACTTGGTGGCACTGATCGGCACACTGGAAGCATACTCACCAAACGCCGTCTTGATCGCCAGCGTTTCGGCGACATCACCCGTAGGCGTCCCGGTCGCATGAGCATTGATATAATCGATCTGCTGTGGCGTCATCTTCGCCCGCGCCAATGCGCGCATAATTGCGCGCGCAGCCCCGTCGCCGACCGGATGTGGCGCTGTAACGTGATGGGCATCGCACGTCGATGCATAGCCGATAATCTCAGCATAGATGCGCGCACCGCGTCGCCGGGCATGGGAGAGGGTTTCGAGCACCAGCACGCCGGCGCCTTCGCCAAGCACGAACCCATCCCGTTCGGCATCGAACGGACGCGACGCGCCGGTTGGATCGTGATTGCGCGTCGAGAGCGCCCGAATAGCGCCAAAACTGGCGAGGGTAAGGCGGCAGATCGGCGCTTCGGTGCCGCCTGCCAGCATAATCGTCGCCTCGCCGCGACGGATAACCTCAGCCGCTTCGCCGATTGCCTGCGCGCTTGCGGCGCATGCAGTGGCAATGGTTGTGTTGTACCCCATCAATCCCAGATGAATGGCAACCTGGCACGACGGCATATTGGGCAACGCGCTCGTGATATAGAACGGGCTAATCCGCGCGGCGCCGCGCTCGAAGAGGATTCTGGCGGCTGCCTCCGTATCGGGTGGTGAGGTGCTGCCGCAGGCAATCAGCGCGCCGGTATCATACCGATTGCTCTCATCAACCGTCAGGCGCGCATCGTCGAGCGCCATGCGCGCCGCAGCGACGGCAAACTGCGTACCGCGTGAGACCCGCCGCGCTTCTTTGGCATCCATAAAATCGCGCGCATCGAAATTGCGCACCTCAGCGGCAATGGTAGTCGCTGCATCGCCGGGATCGCACAACGTGATCGGACCGACGCCGCTGCGCCCTTCCGCCAGCCCCTGCCAGAACGTCGCCAGATCGTTGCCGAGCGGCGTGACGACACCCATACCGGTGACGACAACGCGGCTATCCTCATCGCCCTGATCGATCAGCGCCGGTTGTGGTTGCAAAACCGGCTCGTCCTCGAACACCTCTGCCAATAACTGATCGATCCGCAATGCGAGCGTATCGGGATCAACGCTGCCGGTCAGCGCAGCAAGGAGGCGTTCACGCACCTGAGCGCGGCGTGACGGCGCATTACGAGAGACAGGGGGCATAGCGCTCGCTCCTCTCCGTCTGTTCATCGTTCGCACAAAAAATTATAACCGGCCCAGAGCAACCAGCGCCAGAACAATTAATCCGGCAACAATACGATAGATGCCAAAGGCGACAAAACTATGATTGGCAACATAGCGCAACAACCAGCCAATGCTCAGCCAGGCGACGATCAGCGACACCACCAATCCAAGAAAGAGGCGCCCCACGTCACTCGGCGTCACCTGGTCGAGGCTGGTCAACAGATCGACAACCGTCGCCGCTCCGAGCGTCGGGATCGCCAGATAGAACGAAAAAGTCGTTGCGGCGCGGCGGTCCAAGCCGACCAGCATCCCGCCGATGATCGACGCCGCCGAGCGCGAAACGCCGGGGGTCAGCGCCAGCGCCTGAGCGATGCCGATACCGAGCGCCTGACGGAGCGAGAGGTGAGTGGCGTCGTGGATCGTGGCGGCGCCACGGGGTAAGCGCTCGACGATGATCAGAACCACACCGCCGGTGATCAACGCAATCCCAATAACCGTGGGTGAAAACAGCACTGCCTTGATCCAGTCGTGCAGCGCTAGACCAGTGACCGCAGCCGGAATGAAAGCCAGGACGATCGCCAACCAGAATCGCCGCGTCTGCGGATCGCGCGGCGCCTGCCGCGCCTGATGCAGCAGGTCAACCGCATAATATCCCACTACCGCAAGGACTGCGCCAAGTTGAATGAAAATCTCGAACGTGCCTCCCAGACTCCCCTCAAAATCGAGCAGGCTGGAAACGATCAGCAGGTGCCCTGTCGATGAAATCGGGAGGAATTCGGTCAAGCCCTCGACGACGCCGAGGATAACGACTTTCCACCAGTCGCCGGCAGCAGGAACCGCAATGATTAATGCGATCCCAAGGAGCGCAATGGCGCCGATCGTCAGAATGTGCACGTTGCGCGAACGCGCTTCATTGCGTGCAACCAGATCAGAAGAACCCATGACAACAACTTTCTGGATGGTGTCAGGCGGCTTTCATCGCATGTGTACCGCAGCATTATACCAGACACATCGCAACATTCGGAATGACGATGTCTGCCCAAATTGTTCATCCAATGCAACGCTGTCGCCGTGTCCTATCGGGAAGGTCGTAAGTCTTACGCACCATGAGTGATCAGCGCTTCCACCCACAACCTCCTGAAAAAAAGAGAGCGCAGAATCTCAAATCCGGTATGTGCGAAAGCGAAGAAAGACTGACAATTATAGGAAAAAACCGCTTGCGTGAAACAAAAGAGTGCTATACAATAGAAAAGAAGCATGCGAGAACGTTATCTCCACGCTCAACGCTGAATGATAACCGGTTGGAAGTATTCTTATCTCTCTCGAACAACGAAAGGAAACCAGGATGCCTAAAGTGCGCAAGCTGACCAAAGAGGAAGCGTTCCTCCTCGAAAACAGAGGCAAAGGTATGCGAACATTGATTGCCGCAGAGTACGACCACTTTCTGGAGGATTATGAGATTGGAGATTACGGCGAAGTAGAACTTGAACCGGACGACAAGCGCACGACTGTGCGCAGCCGTCTCCGTGCGGCGGCAAAACGACGTGGTTTCGACATCCTCTTCTTTCGCACGCGAGGAAGTATCATTCCGTTCAAGATTGTCCAGCTGCGACCTGAAATGGAACTCCATCCCGCTCCCGTCTCGTCGAACTCAGCAGAGGGCGCGCCACAGCGCCGAAGACCGGGACGACCGCGCAAACAACCAGCATAACGCGGCGCATTAGTTGCAGCGGTTCGGTTCGAGCGCCTGTTGTCGAATGCGCGCATACTCATCCAGAAAGAGCCTGGCGATGGTCGTGTCGTGTATGATCGCCAGGTTTTCGTCGTTTGTGTTTTCTGCATTGTCGGTGAAGTTGTATGAGCCGGTGATCACGACCTCATCATCAATAATCATCACTTTGTGGTGCATATTGTAACAGTTGCCATCTTCCAGAATGTCTATCCCATGTTCGGACAGGTGAGCAAACACCGATCCTGTTCCCCTGGCATTGCGTTTCTCGACAACTCCGCTTACGCGGACCTGACGCTCCACTGCATCGATCAGGGCATCGGTAACAGGCGCCGATGTGAGCGAAAATGCCATAAACACGATGGTACTGTGCGCGTGTGCGATGTAATCGAGAATTATGGGCAAAGCCTTATCCTGTGGCGAAAAATAGATTGTGATCGTGCTATCGGCTGCCTGTGCCGCTAAACGTTCGCTATCGCTCTGTTTCGCATTACCGAAACGCCCCATGTACATTTGATCGAATTCACGGCGATAGGCGGCGGCGATCCGGCGGCTCTCGATCCGAATCGCGTTATTGTTGTTGCGAAATGTGCAGTTCTCGGTCAGGTTCCACGAACCGGTCCATACAATTGTGCTGTCGATCACGACAAACTTGTTGTGCATGAACGGCGCGCGATGATCGAATACGACCGGAATCCGCCGATCCTGCATGCGTCCGGTCAGCATGGCAACCGCCGGATCGCCGAGGTTTTCGCTGTCGATGACTGCGCGCACGTTCACTCCGCGCTTCCTGGCGGCAATCAGCGCCTCGACGAGCGACGGCAGATCCAGGTCGAACACTGCCACATCGATTGATGTGCGAGCGCGGGATACATCGCCGACCAGTTCACGCAACATTGGCGGCGTCGCGCGGCGGTTGGGCGCGTCCGGGTAGCGTAATGTCGGTGTGGTAAAGAAGACCTGCACCTGCCGGACGATCGCACTGTGGTGCGGTTGCGATGGTTCGGCTGGCGCCGGGTGCGATGGGGTGTGAACCTGGGCGTAAGTCGCGCACAGACCCAGCAATGCCAGGAGAACCAGCCAGAGCGGAAGCGCGCGACGGCGGCGGGTGGATGAGGGCACGAGCAACACCCTGTGCTGTGCAGATCCAGCGCGATCAACAATACGGGTCTGCCGCTTTATTGTCTCAACCGCACAATGTGCGCCAACGATACGCCTGGAGCGAAATGAACCGCATTCGCTACCGGTAAGCGGCTTCCATGCGGGGAATGATCGTCTCCCAATCGTACCCGGTGGATGCCAGTTCCCGGCCCGCAGCGCCGAGCGCGCGCCTGGTCGCCGGGTCGTCCAGCAGGCGCAGGATTGTCCTGGCGAACTGTTGTGGCGTCTCTGCCAGCAGACAGTGAACGCCATCACGCAGCCCGACGATGCCCTCAACGCCGAGCGACGTGCTGACAACCGGCGCTTCCATGGCGAATGCCTCGAGCACTTTCAGGCGGATGCCGCCGCCGATGCGCATGGGCACAATATATACCGTCGCGCCGGCCAGGTAGGGGCGCACATCCGCCACTTCGCCGGTGAGCGCGAGGCGCCCTTGCCTGGCAAGACGCTGCAATATCGGCGCGGGACGTTTTCCAACCGCCAGCAGACGCACATCGGGACGGTGCATGTGAATCTGTGGCAACACGGCATCGACAAACCAGACAAGCGCGTCCACATTCGGTCGGAAATCGAGTGTTCCGCTAAACACGAGCGTGGGAACGGCGAACGCCAGCGGTGCGCGACGCTCATGGGCAAGCGCAGCGCGACTGAAAAAGGTGGTGTCTACTCCATTCGGCGCAACCACGAAGCGTGTTCCACCGAGCCGCTCCAGCGCCCGGCGGTCTTCCTCGGACACTACAATCGTCACATCGCAGGTCTGCATCACGTTTCGTTCGTAGCGCGCCAGTTTTATCCACTGGATGAGGGAATAAGCGCCGCCAGCGCTGCGTTGCACCGGATTGGAGAGCATAAGCGCCGCGCGCAGGTCGGTGAGCGCCGCGCGCTTTTGCAGCACATATTCGGCATTGAACTGATCAAGAACCAACCAGGGACGTGTATTTGGGCGCCTGGTATCGACGAGTGACAGACTCGCCAGATATGGCGCCATCTCGATGCTTTCCGCCTGCACGACATCGAACCGGGTAGAGGAGATCAGATCGTGCAACGCAGCGTGAAAGGCGGGTGATGCATTCCGCAACGCCATATCGGGAAGCGGCGAGGCGAGCGTCGTCCAGGCGCGGCGCAGTGCAGAACGCGGCGCAGGTCCACGCACCGAAACAACCCGACACCGATCGCGGAGCGGCGTCAGCGCCCGTTCCGCAACGGCATCAGGCGCAAACGTGAGACACGTGAGGGTATGATGCTGCGCCAGACCACGAATGATCTGGTAGACACGCATCGTGCCGCCGCCGCGTGGCGGATAGGGCGGATAGGGCGAGAGCAGCAGAATGTGCATGCAACGCTTCAGATCGCGCCCTGGATCAACGGCGCGACGAGTGTCCAGAGACGCGGCAGAAAGACAATCACACCGACGGCGACGGCGCCGATTGCGGTGAGGAGCACCGTTCCGGCCGCCACATCCTTGGCGATCTTGGCGAGCGGATGGAACCCAGGCGTCACCAGATCGACCACCGCCTCAACTGCGGTGTTCACCCCCTCGGCTGCCAGCACCAGCGTGATGGTCAGCGCCAGCGCCAGCCATTCGCCGCGATCAATGTTGAAGAAAAAGCCGAGCACAATCGCAACGCTTCCAGCCACCACGTGGATCTGCGCATTTCCCTGCGTGCGCAAAAGATGACCAATCCCCGCAAATGCGAAAAGAAACGAACGCAATCGCCGCTGAACCCAGCGAACGGAGCTGCGGCGAGGCGCCGACGCACTACGCAGGCGCGTCGCGCCGGGCATACGATACCCGGCGACCGTCTGACGATCGGTTGCTGGAGACTGATGATTCGTCGCCATGATCACCCCTCACGGCTCAAACCCAGCGCACCGAGGATCGCCTCCTCGCGTGCGCGCATGTCGGCTTCATCAACCGGACCACGCTCGTGGTCGTAACCCAACAGGTGCAGAACGCCATGAACAACAAGAAAGGCAAGTTCGCGCTCACGCGAATGACCGTACTCCGCTGCCTGCGCCACCACCCGGTCCCAGGAAATGGCAATATCCCCAAGGTAGCGAGGCGCATCAGGCGGGCGCACAAACGAATGGTCGTCATCCTCTGCGAAAGAGAGCACATCGGTTGGCGCATCGACGCCGCGGTAGGTCTGATTCAACCGATGCACGTCTGCATCATCGGTGATTAGAATGCTGATCTCCACCGGACCGGCGACATCGTCAGTGCGCAGCGTTTGCGCAACAGCGCGCTCGACCAGCGTAGCATCGACCACTGCAGCGTACTGCGGAACGACCTGAACATCAACCAGTATTTCAGCATCATCCATAAGAACAAGAACCTCTGTCGCGGCAATCAGGTTACGGGTTTTCCCGGCGTATAATCGACGCGCGGGTGATAAATTCCCTGCAAGGTCGTAATGAACGCCTGGCGGATGCGCGCCAGGTCGTGCAGCGTCAGGGGGCACTCATCAAGTTGCCCGCTGCGCACCCGTTCATCGATAATCGCCGTCACCAATTCTTCGAGCGTCTTGCCATGTTCACGCCCCCGCGCATCGCCGTTATTCGCCTCGCGGCTGGAAATCACACTGCCTGCCTGGAACTTCGAGCGCACCGTCGCCTCGACCGAATCGGCGAGCATCATGATACCCTGCTCGCGCGTGCGCGGTCGTGGACCGGGGTAGCGATAGTCCTCGATATTCACCGAATCGTGCTGCTGGAGGGCGCGCTGGTAGAAATACTTGATCACGCTGGTGCCGTGATGGGTGCTGATAAAATCGACGATCTGCGCCGGCAGACCGGCGGCAATCGCCATTTTCCTCCCCTCGCGCACATGGTCGGCAATAATTTGAGCGCTGGTCAGCGGATCGAGATCATCGTGCACATTCTCGCGGTCGCTCTGGTTATCGGTAAAGAAGAACGGGCGGATCGTCTTACCAATATCGTGATAATACGACGCAACGCGCAGCAAGAGGGCATCGGCGCCGATCGCCTCCGCCGCACTCTCCGCCAGATTGCCGACCGCGACGCTGTGATAATAGGTGCCGGGCGCTTCGCGGATCAGGCGACGCAACAGCGGTTGTGCCGGATGCGCCAGTTCCATGAGCCGCAGCGGCGTGACCGTACCGGCCAGTTGACCGGCAAGGTTGTAGAGACCGAGCGCCAGGATTGCCGAGAGCGCACCATTGACGCCACTCACCGCCAGGATCGTCAGCGCCTGATCGAATGTCGGGAGCGCACCATTGAGCAGATGAAAGGTGAATTGCGCAGCGCACATCATCAGAGACACCGCCACGCCGCTGATGAAGAACAGCAACGAGCGTTCACCACGTCCTATCAGCAATGCGCCGGCAATTCCCCCCAGGAAGAGCGTCAGCGCCGTCGTCAGTTGATTGTCGCTCAAACTGGCAATGACAGCACTGAGGATTCCCACACTCATCAGCGACAGACCGACATTGAAGAGGGCTGCCAGCAACATTGCAATCAACGCCACGGGAAATGCCTGGGTCCACTGCATGCCGAACGGCGTGATCAACCGCGCCGCAACAATTGCCAGCGCCAGGAGACCGAACACCAGCAGGAGCGGTCGAACGTCCTTTAGCGCATCGCGTTGCGCGGTTGCAACATACGCGCCAAACGCGCCGGCAATCAGCAGCGCCAGCAACACCCTGCCCCCAAGCGCCGTCCAGTTCGTTTTCGTGCGCAGCGCCCCCAGCGCCTCAAGTTTTTCCAGCACGTCAGGGGTTACCACGTCCCCCTGACGCACAATGCTTTCGCCCTGAAGGATTCGAACCGTCACCGGTTGCACCGCGTCGCGCACTTCCTGTTTGCGGCGTTGCGTGGCTGCCTCATCGATGAACTGGTTCGTTTTCAGAAACGAACCGCTGAAGAGCGCGATCAATTCCGCCTGTTCCGGCGTCTCCGCCTGAAGGGATGCCCAATAGGGCAACGAGAACGAGCGCAGTTCGGCGATCTTTTGCTCATTGAGCATATACCGGTTTTCGCTCAGCGCGCGATCATACAGTTCCAGCGACAGTGAACTGATCAATGCCCACGACTCATCGGTCTGGCGGGCAATAACGCTGGCCAGTTCGGGCGAAATGATCAGCGTACTGTTGGGCAGGCTCGTCAGGCGTTCGCGCTCCTGCGCCTTGGACAGTGTTGGATCGTCCCGGATCTGAGTGATGGTTTGCAGCAGGTTCTTGAGTTCCGCGCGCTGCTGAATGGGGATGCTCATATCGCGCGAATAGATCACCGTATCGGCGGCGCTCTCAGCGCGGGTGCGTTCCTGTTCGGTGCGCCACTCACTCACATAGGTGATTGTCCGATCCGCCTGAATATCACGCGGACTTGGCTGCCCAAGCTGGAGGTCGGGGGCAACCATCGGCTGCCATGCCAGCGCCAGCCAGATGACCAGAGCAAGCCCCAGACTTAGCCCCGCCGTCAGACGTTGCCACGCGCGGTTCGGCGATTGATGCGCCGACTCGTCCCCATGCGACTGATCCACACGGATTGATCGATGGAACCATTGTCTGATATTCATGGCGAAGTCGCGCCTTCGCGCATCGGCGCCCGGTCACAGCGCATGGCTCAAAAGATCGCGCGCCATCTGACTGATCAGGCGACCATCAGCGCGCCCCTTGAGCCGCTGCATCAACACCGGCATAACCCTGCCCATATCGGCAGGACCGGCAGCGCCGATCTCATCGATGATCGCTTTGACGAGGGGGCGCAATTCTTCTTCCGAAAGTTGCTGCGGCAGGTACGCCTGAAGAATCGCCGCTTCCGCCTCCTCCTTTTCGGCAAGATCGGTCCGACCTCCTTTCCGGTACAGTTCGGCGGCTTCGCGTCGGCGTTTCACTTCTTTCGTAAGGACCTCGTGCTCTGCCGCTTCGGTCAGAGTCGCATGACGGTCAATTTCCGCGAGTGCGGCGGCATCCGCCGACTCGCCGCCAGCCGCATCGAATGCGGCTTTCACCTGCGCCATTTGCGCCTTCTTCAAAGCGTCGATCGCCATGCGGATCGTCTCCACCCGCAATCGGTCGCCGCTCTTCAACGCCGCCTTGAGATCGTTCTGCAATTGTTGGAGTATTGCCATCGATATTCTCCGCTGCCCGGCGCGTTTCACCCTACAGCACAACGTGTCGCGGATGCACGCGCAACTTTTCCGCTGCCACAATCGCCTGAATCTGCGCCACAGCGTCGTCCAGGCGGTCGGCGCGGTTCAACACAATGTAATCGAACGCATCGAGCGCTTCCATCTCCTGCTGCGCCACACTCAGGCGTCGGTCGATCTCCGTGTTGTTTTCGGTGCGACGCTGCACGAGCCGCGCCCGAAGTTCATCCAGGCTGCCCGGCGCCACAAAAATGAGCACTGCTTCGGGCGCTAACCGACGCACGGTAGCCGCGCCCTGGACGTCGATCCGCAGCACCACATCGCGCCCCGACGCCAGCGCATCGCGCACCTCAGACGCCGGAATGCCTTTGTAGTGACCGTAGACCCGCGCCCATTCGATCAACTCTCCCTGACTGATCATTTCCCGAAAACGCTCAGTCGTCACAAAATGATAATCGTATCCATCACGCTCACCTGCGCGCATTGGGCGGTCGGTCGCAGTGACGACGAAATGAAACGGCACCTTTAATTCACGCATCCGGTTCAGGATGGAGTCCTTTCCGACGCCAGACGGACCGGAGATGACGATCAGCAGCGGATATGCTGGCAGACCATCGAGTAACGGATTGCGATCAGCGACGGGCATACTCCTCCTTTCCCGGTGCTGCGTGCTATAATGCGGAGCGCAATGTATTTCGATGCCCTGACTCTTGCCGCTGTCGTCGATGAATTGCGCGCAACCATTGTTGGCGGTCGCGTCCAGCGTGTGTTGCTGCCCGGTGCGCTGAGCGTCGCGCTTGAAATCTATACCGGTCGCCGCTGCTACCTGCTTCTCTCCGCCCATCCGCAGTTTGCGCGCGTCCAGTTGAGCCCGGTGCGCATCTCACGCGGCACGGATGCGACGCCGCCATTGTTGCTGTTGTTGCGCAAGTATGTCAATCGCGGGCGGATCACTGCCGTTGAACAGCCCGATCTGGAGCGGGTGTTGCTGCTAAGTATAGCCAAACGTCCCTTCTCGCGCAACTCCGATCACCCAGCGGATCTCGACGATGATGACACGCCGCCGGAGGACACCGCGCCGGAGGAGGAAACGCTGCGTTGTGAGTTGATTGTCGAAATCATGGAACAGCGCAGTAATATTGTGCTGGTTGGCGACGACAATATCATTCTGGCGGCAGCGCGGCATGTGACGCCGCGCATGAGCCGCCGACCTGTGCTGCCGCGTGAACCATACGAACTCCCGCCGCCGCAGATCAAATACGACCCACGGCAGGCGACGGCGGCTGAACTGCGCGCCGCCATCCCGGATGGGCAACCTGATCTGGCGCGTGCTCTGGTGAGCGCCTATCGCGGTTTGTCGCCGCTGGCGGCGCGCGAAGCGGTGTATCGGGTGATGGGACGCACCCTTGTGCCTACCGGTCCCGATCTGCCATGGGACGCGCTCGCCGACGCGCTGTGCGCGTTGTGGCACGCTTCCTGGTCGCCGCATCTGGTGGTCGATGAGCGTGGCCCGATCGCGTTTGCGCCATATGAAATCACACATCTGGCAGGGGCGCGCCCCTACGCCTCGATGAGCGCCGCACTCGATGCATACTACGCGGCGCGTGAGCGCCTGACGGCGCACCAGCAACGCCGCGACGCGCTGCGCGAGCAGTTGCATGATACGCGCGAGCGCCTGGAACGGCAGCGATCCGCTTTGCACGCCGAGTTGCAGCGTGCAGCCGACTTCGAGCGATTGCGCTGGGAGGGAGAAATGATCTTCGCCTTCCTCCATACGCTGACGCCGGGGCAGGAGCATCTTGACGTCGAAGGACGCACCATTACGCTCGACCCCCATAAGTCGCCGGTCGAGTCCGCTCAGGAGCGATTTCGCGCCTATGACAAAGCCAAAAGCGCGCTTACGGGAGTCCCCGAACGATTGCGCGCCGTCGAGTTGCGTCTGGCAGGTCTTGACGAAACGCTGGCGCTGCTGGACGTAGCGGAGCGGTTCGAGGAGATTGAGGCGATTGCGCGTGAAGCGGAAGCAGAAGGGTATCTTGGACCCGCATCCACAGAACGCACCCGGAAGCGCCAGGCGCGTCCTATGCCTCCCCTGCGTCTTGAGTCGAGTGACGGATTCACGATCTATATCGGGCGAACCGCGCAGCAGAACGAGCAGGTCACCTTCCGTCTCGGCGCGCCCGATGATCTCTGGCTGCACGCGCGCGGCGCGCCTGGCGCCCACGTCATTATCAAAAGCGGCGGACGGGAGGTTCCAGAACGCACAATTGAGGAAGCAGCGGCGCTGGCGGCATACTACAGCGCTCTGCGTTCATCCTCGAGCGTTGATGTCGAGATTGCGCGACGCCGCCACGTGCGCAAGGTGCGTGGCGGACCGGCAGGTCTGGTGACGTACCGGGCGGAGCGGAGCGTGCGGGTGGCGCCGCGACCGCCATGGTAGTGCGATACGCACAAAAAGCGCCCGCGTGCTGCGGGCGCCGGAGAACAACAGAAACAATTGCGCTATTTTGATACAACCCGACTACGACGAGGGCCAGCGCTCGATAATCCGCTGATACCACAGACCGCTGACCGTGTTGCCCATCACCGAAACAATACCGATAACGACCAGAACAAGGAGCGCCAATAAGAGCGAATACTCCACCAATCCCTGACCTTCGGCGTGCAGGAGCCGCCAGGCCTGCACACGCGCCGCCATTTGACATACCATGTCGTCGATGGCAGCGTACCACGTCGATAGCCGCCGTTCCATGCGTTCTCACCCCCTTTACACTGATGCGCCAAGTTCGATGTTCGAGGTGTTGACAGCGGGTGATCGTGAATGAGTCTGCAATGCGCTGCTGCATGAAAACCGCAGACGACGCCGCGTAGGGTACACCCTGTCGGTTAAGATTATATCAACCGGCGCAATAGCCCGACAGTACCGGTGTCTGAGATGACCGTCACCGCCGGGACGGCTGGCGCCGCACACCCGGGAACCTCCTACACTTTCATCAGTGGCGCCCGCGCGATCCAGGCGCATGGGTAACGGTCATTATGGGTGGATGCGGCGCCGTAACCATTGCTTCTATAATGAAAGCATTCGCATTCCAGCGGAATAGTGCGCACGTGTAGCGCTGAGTCACGCAACGAACGCCATGAATTATTTTCCCGCCAGCCCAATACGTATGGATGATGACCTTATCGCAGCCGCGCTTGCGGCAATCCATCTCTATCTGGAAGCCGAACAATCGGAGGCTCTCGAAATGAAGCCGCCACGAAGCGCCTGGCAGGTGGCGGCGCTGGTCGCAGCACAGGGTGGCGTGCCGGCGCGTGGCGATCGCGCGGTCACCTGGAGAACGGTGGACCGTGCCGGTCGTGCCGCGCGCTGGAGCGTCGGCATTCTGGGAACATTCGATTGATTGTGTGCAGTGAGGAGCATATGTTCGACACGGTGCTGGTCGCCAATCGTGGTGAGATTGCCTTGCGCGTGATGCGCGCCTGCAAAGAATTGGGGTTGCGAACGGTTGCGATCTACAGTGAAGCGGACCGTCACGCACCACATGTGGCGTATGCCGACGCCGCCTATCTGGTGGGTCCGGCTTCGGCGGCGCAGAGTTATCTGAACATCGAACGGATCATCGAAGTTGCGCGCGAGTCGGGGGCAGGCGCCGTGCATCCGGGGTATGGCTTTCTGGCAGAGAACCCATCGTTTGCGCGCGCCGTGACGCTCGCCGGTCTGGTGTTCATTGGTCCTCCGGCTGAGGTGATGGAACGTATGGGCGGGAAAGTTGCCGCGCGTCGCGAGGCGAAAGCCGCAGGGGTGCCGGTTGTGCCAGGAACGCTCTATCCCATCGGCACACTGGAGGAATTGCGGGCGTGCGCCCACGAGTACGGCTATCCCATCGCAATCAAAGCCGTCGCTGGCGGTGGCGGGCGCGGCTTCCGCGTCGTGTTCGAGGAGGGCGAACTGCGGCAGGCGTTCGAGAGTGCGCGCCGCGAGGCGGAACTTGGTTTCGGCAACGCCGATGTGTATGTTGAAAAATATCTGACCGACCCGCGCCATATTGAAATTCAGGTGCTGGCAGACGCACACGGCAACGTCATCCATCTCGGCGAACGCGAGTGTTCGGTGCAGCGCCGTCATCAGAAGTTGATCGAGGAAAGTCCATCACCGGTCATGACGCCTGAGTTGCGTAAGCGCATGGGAGAAGCGGCGGTTCGCCTGGCGACGCAGGTCGGGTATGTCAGCGCGGGGACGCTTGAATTTATCTATCAGGACGGCGAGTTCTATTTCCTCGAGATGAACACCCGTATTCAGGTCGAGCATACCGTTACCGAAATGGTCACCGGCGTCGATCTGGTGAAAGCGCAACTGCGGATCGCGCGCGGCGAACGGCTCTGGCTGACCCAGCACGACATCGTGATGCGCGGGCATGCGATTGAATGCCGCATCAATGCCGAAGACCCCGCCAGCAACTTCCGCCCCTCGCTTGGAACGCTCGTCGAGTACAGCGAACCATACGGCTTCGGGGTGCGAGTCGACAGCGGCGTGCATAAAGGGTATACTATTCCGCAACATTACGACTCATTGATTGCCAAGTTGATCTGCTGGGGCGATGATCGCGCCGAAGCGATTGCGCGCATGCGCCGCGCTCTGACGGATTATCGGATCGTCGGGGTGGCGCATACGATTCCGTTCCATCTCCTGACCATGTCGCATCCGGTGTTCCAGGAGGGCAAGGCGACGATCAACTTTATTCCGCATCACCTTGCCGATCAGTTAGGCGCCTTGAGTCAGGGTTTTTTGAGTCCGGTATCAGCCGCCGCAGTGAGTAGCGGACCGGCGCGCATCTTTGAAGTCGAAGTCAACGGACGCCTTTTTACGGTGCGGGTGGCGGAAGCCGAGACGCGCGCAGAGCGAACGGAACGGCGCACCCGGCAGGCGAGCGACCGCGCTGCGCATCGCGCATTGCACCCAATTGCCGATGGGGTCGCCAGTGCATTGCAGGGAACCATCTCGGCAGTGCTGGTATCGCCCGGCCAGGAAGTGGAAGCAGGTCAGGTGGTGTTCGTGATCGAAGCGATGAAGATGGAGAACGAAATCGCCGCGCCGCGCAAAGGGGTCATTGGTGAGGTGCGCGTGCAGGTCGGGCAGGCTGTCGAGCCTGGCACGGTGTTGGCGACTTATCGCGCTGCCGGCGAAGTTGCAGCATAACAGTACGAGAGGTCTATGGTTGCGCCAGAACTCTTTGTTGCCAGCGTCACACCCTTCACATCGCCTTCGGGCGCTGTCGATCACGATTTCATCATCAGGCATTTGCGCTGGTTAGAGGCGCAGGGTGTCGATGGCGTCGTGCCGTGCGGGACAACCGGCGAAGGTCAGTCGTTGAGCGTTGCCGAGCGGATGGCCATCTTCGACACGGTGATGCGCCATCGTGAACGGTTGCGGGTGTTTGCAGGAACCGGCTGCGCTGCGTTGAGCGACACCATCATCCTGACACGCTATGCGATCGAGCGCGGCGCCGAGGCGGCGCTGGTGTTGCCGCCATTCTATTTCAAGAATCTGAGCGACGCCGGTTTGCTCGGATACTACCGCGCGCTGTGCGATGCGCTGCCGTCTGGCGCGCGCCTGATCCTGTATCATATTCCGCCAATGAGCCAGATTCCTGTCACTCCCGCTGTTATCGAGGGGCTTTATCAGAGCCATCCGCATATGGTGTACGGCGTGAAGGACAGCAGCGGCGATCCTGCTTATCTGGCGATGCTGACGCAGCGATTCCCCACATTGCGCGTGTACGTCGGAAGCGCGGCGCTGCTCGCACAGGCGTTGCGCGACGGTGCGACAGGCGGGATATTTGCGCTGAGCAATGTCTTCCCGCGCGAGATGCGCGCCGTCATGACCGCACATCTGACCGGCGGCGATGTGGAAACGGCGCAGCGGTTGGTGACGGCGCTCAGTCAGGCGCTAAAGCCGTATGGCAACCCACCGGCAATCAAGGCGCTGCTGGCGCGCCTCACCGATCTGCCGCGCGCCTCATCTCGCTTTCCGCTTGTCGATCTGACTCCCGACGACGCTGAGACGCTGTGGACGGCAGTGCGGAAGGTCGAAGCGACGTGAATGCGGTCGTGACGTGACGAGAACCAATCTCGTTCAGAAGTCGACGCCGGGGCGCCCTGACGCCGCAAAGTGCGGGTGTGTTCGTCCTGACATGCACCAGGCGTACAACACCACGGTCCCGGCATGATTCGACCTGAAGGGACCGACAATTCCTGCGGGTGCAACTGACTCACATGTTGGGCACCCGAGGATCACAATCGAAACCGGAGACTCGCAGGTGGTAGTGAACGAATGGCTGGCATGAAGACGCGACCAATCAACGCCGACAAACCGCACCTCTGGAAGGCGGATATCGCGGCTTCTGTTGATCGCTTCAACCAGTGGTTCATGGACTGTGCCCCAGAGGTATTTCGGTCCACACGGGTGCAGACGACCGAGCAGGTCAAGGCAGCGCTGGTGGCAACCAACGACCTTCGGACCCTGAGTCCAGCCACGCTCAAGGGAAACCCTGGCGCTCTCCCGACGCTGCGCATGTGCACCGCACCACCGCTCGCCGTCGACCGACTCGTCGGTTTGGCGGGTTCAAGCAAGAATCTCGTTGGACGAATGGAGAAGGGTAAGCTGCCAACCAAGATGACGGCTACCGTCCTCGACACGGAGCTGACAAAGATCTGCGGCATTCTCTCACGACTCTTGGACCGGGATATTTTCCCCTGGCTGGACAATCGCGAGGGCCCAACCGAATCATGAACGCGAGCGGGCCTCAACGATCGTTGCCGACCGGCTTTGCAGCGCGGTAGCGAATCCGATTGTGCGCAACGCTCAGGAGCAACGGCAGCTCGCTATGATCGGCGACTATCTCGATCAGATTGGCTATCGAAAACAACATCACCCATCAGACAAGCCGCTCACGGATATGGAACCGGGCACGTACACCTTCCGCTTGAATGTGCCCGTCGGAAGGACTCATAGGGTCAATATTCCGATCGACGTTGTTATCCAGCCCAAGAAACGACGCAAGGACCGGCTGCCAATCTTTATTGAGGCGAAGTCAGCAGGTGACTTTACAAACACAAATAAGCGGCGTAAGGAAGAGGCCACGAAGATTCATCAGCTCCAGGCGACCTACGGGAAGAGCGTGGCCTTCGTTCTATTCCTTTGCGGATATTTCGGCAGCGATTATCTGGGTTACGAAGCCGCCGAAGGGATCGACTGGGTGTGGGAGCACAGGATCGACGATCTGGGAAGACTGGGATTGTAGGACCGATGCCGGCGAAATACGAGAACGCCATTGAACTGCGGCGACAAGCCATCCAAGCGGCGCTCGATTCAAGCAAGTCTGCCGCCGAGAGAAACCGTCTAGGTCAATTCGCGACTCCATACGCCCTCGCGGTGGAGATTGCCCGCTATGTCAAGTCCGTCGCCGGCAACCGACTGCGAGCGATTCGGTTCGCCGATCCTGCGATCGGCACTGGCAGCTTTTACTCCGCTGCGCTTGAGGTGTTCGGTTCAGGACGAATCGAATGCGCTGTTGGTGTGGAGCTTGACACCGCTTTCTGCGATGCAGCTCGTGACTTGTGGGCATCGTTCGGGCTCGAGGTGGTGCAAGGCGATTTTACCCACATTGTCACAAGATCCAGCTGTCCGGTCGCACCCAACCTGATCCTTACAAACCCCCCTTACGTGCGGCATCACCACCTTGATCGTGATGAGAAGGAACGCCTGCAATCGCTCGCTTACCGAATGGCTGGCGTCAAAGTCAACGGCCTCGCGGGTCTCTATGTCTACTTCATGCTGCTCGCGACGGCATGGATGCAGGACGGCGGCTATGCGGCGTGGCTTGTACCCTCGGAGTTTATAGACGTCAACTACGGTACTGCCCTGAAGCAATATCTTACGGATCGCGTCACGCTCATCCGAGTCCACCGCTTCGACCCAGAGGACGTGCAATTCGGCGACGCTCTGGTTTCTTCGGTTGTCCTCGTATTCCAAAAAGCCCCGCCCCCCTCAGGGCATGTCGTCGAGTTCACCTTCGGGGGGACTATTTCGAGGCCGCACGCAAGCGACATGGTCACATTGGAACATTTGCGCAAATCGCGTAAGTGGACCGTATACCCAAGTCATGCGCGCAACGATAGGCGAACGTCGGGTGCCGGTGACGACGTGACGCTGGGCGATCTCTTCCGTATCCAACGCGGTATCGCGACAGGCAACAACAAGTTTTTCGTCCTCGAACGCGGCGAGGCTGAGAGCCGTGGTTTCCCGAAGCGCTACCTTCGGCCCATCCTGCCCAGTCCACGGTTTCTTAAAGCGACTGTCATTGGGGCGGACCAAGACGGCTACCCACTCATCGAACCTCAACTGTGCGTCATCGACTGCGACCTGCCAGAAGGGAGCCTACGAGTCCGGCACCCGGCCCTCTGGGAGTACCTCCAGACCGCCGAGATGCTGGGCATCAAGGATGGCTACCTCGTTGGCAAGCGAAGCCCCTGGTACAGACAGGAGCAACGTGACCCAGCGCCGTTCCTCTGCACGTATATGGGACGCGGCTCCGACGAGAAACGGCCTTTCCGGTTCATCTGGAACCAGTCCAGGGCCATCGTAACGAATCTCTACCTCATGCTGTATCCAAAAGGCAGCCTGGCGTGGCTCTTGCGGCAGCATCCCGATTATGGCGCCGATGTGTTTGCTCTCCTCGAGCAGGTGACCGGTCACGAACTTCGTGGCGAAGGTCGCGTCTACGGTGGTGGCCTTAATAAGATTGAGCCTAGCGAACTCGCCCGTATTTCCGCGTCGGCGTTTATCGACAGATGGCCTGAACTCAGAAACGCGGTGCATCGCCAGGGTGTGTTGTTTGATGAAGTGTCGAGTGAATCGGACGCCTAACCGGAGCGTTGGGTGCTTGCCATGTGAGTCAATGCGTTTGCTGAAATCAATTGGAGGAGCATAATCCGTCCCTTTTGTTTTGTGCACCCGCGCGCGACGCAAGCCAGCGCTTCCATTGGTGACCGCACCCGTAGCGGCACCCCCCGCGTGCGGAGGGCGACGTTGGGATGCGCCGTTTTACCCTCACCCCGTGCCCCGCTCCCGCGCACGACGGACCCCCTCCCCGCGTGCTGGAGGCATGGGGGCTTACACTATGCTCGAAGCCGTCCCATGGCGGGAATGACGGTGTTCGCTTGGGTGTTCTGCCCGGCCTCCCCCCGCCGGGGGAAGGAGCAGGACTCTCGCTCTCAGCGGACGCGGGATCGGGCGGTGGGGGCGACGCCGACGCGGGTGAACAACGCACTGGCACACCGAATATCGCGCCCCTGCCGCCGCAGTGACGCTAAAGTGAAGCGTATCGCCGGAAAAAGGCGTGTATGGTTATGCCCACAACGCGCGCGACACAACACGGGCTTGCCGGACACATCTACCCGTGTCACTCCGCGTGGTTACGCTCTGTCGCGCCGGTGACGGCACGATAAATCTCCTCGATCTGGCGCGCTGCGCGTTCCCACGAAAGGTCGCGCACGGCGCGCTCACGAACGCGCCGTCCCAGTTCCTGCGCCCACTCTGGACGATCAAGCGCCAGTGCGATCTTCGCTGCCAGGTCTTCGGCGCTGCCGTAGGCAGCGTAGATGCCACAGTCTCCAAGAAATTCGCGCGCAACCGGCGTGTTGAAAGCAACCACCGGCAATCCCATTGCCATATAGTTACCGATCTTGCCGTTCCCTTCCGTCCGGCTCATCTTTGGCGCAACCGCCACCTCGCCAAGCGCCAGATAAGCGTGCAGGTCACGGTAGAAAATACGGCCCGGCAGGGTCACATGCCCCCCCACACCGAGCGACTCTGCGTAGGCGCGGTAACTGGCCGGGTCGGGGTGACCCATAATGAGGAAATGCACATCTGGCCGGTGTGCAGTCACAATCCGCGCCGCCTGGATTAAGTGGTGTGTCCCCTGGTATGGCGCTAACAACCCGATGTAAACCACAATCCGACGACCGGGCGGAATGCCAAGCTGGCGGCGCAATTCGCAGCGCTGCGCTTCCCACTCTGGTGACCCGTCGAAAGGGCGGAAGCGCTGTGTGTTGACACTATCAGGAACCGTGTAGAGTCGATCGGAAAGCACGGAACCGTCGCGACGCAACAGGTTCGCTGCATTGACCGTCGAGGTGATGACGGCATCGGCATTGCGATTGATCCGGCGTTCCAGGCGCGTCAATAACGGAAAGAGCGGGTTGGTGCGCTTAATGAAACCATGATCGAGCATCTCGCTGGTCATACTCCCCTGATAATCCAGGATGAGCGGGATGCCCAGCAGACGTTTCAACGCCAACCCGATGAAGGCTGCTTCGTGGGTGTGCGCATGGATAATGGCGGGGCGGATCTCAAGCGCCACGCGCAGGCTGCGCCATGCCAGCCCGACATCCAGGTATAGTTTGTGGCGCGACGAACCGACGACAGCGCGCCGAATCCAGGGAACATCCCATGAGCGACGAATATCGAGACCCGGCATATCATCGCCGTTATGATAAGTCGCCAGCACCAACCGATGCCCAAGTTGCTGAACGGCTTTCGCCTCCTCCCAGATGCGAACATGATTGCCGTAATCCGAAAAAAAGCTGGTCGACGCCAGCATGAGAATTGTGTAAGGCACAGGTTATCCCGGTATGCGTATCAAATGGCAGACAATCGCGCCAGCCAGGCCGGCAGTTCACTGATGCGTGATACCGTCACGTATCCGCCGGCGTTCACTCCTTCATCAGTCACACGTTCATGTTCCCAGGTCAGGTGGTATGGAATATACACGGCATTCCCTCCAACTGCAACCACCGGTAGGATATCAGATTTTAGCGAATTGCCAACCATCAGGAAACGGGGCGGTTCAATGTGGTATCGCCTCATCACAGCGGCATAGGTCTCAGGCGTCTTTTCACTGACGATCTCGATATGCTGGAAATAATCAGCGATGCCGGAGCGCGCAATCTTGCTTTCCTGATCAAACAGATCGCCTTTGGTAATCACCATCAGTCGGTATGAGGCGCTGAGTGACGCAATCGTTTCACGCACCCCCGGCAGCAACTCGACCGGCGCGCGCACCATATCGCGGGCAAAGTCGATGATCTGGCGAATCTCATGCGCTCCGACTCGCCCCTCGGTGAGATCAATTGCGGTTTCGATCATCGACAGGGTAAACCCTTTGATTCCATAGCCAAAGAACGCTAGGTTGCGCATCTCGGTTGCATACAATCGTCGCTCGATTGTTGCGGCATCCTGAAAAGGCGCAAGCAGGCGTTTGAATTTCTCCTGCGTGAGCGAATAGAGGTGTTCGTTGTGCCAGAGCGTATCGTCGGCGTCAAATGCGATGGTATCGATCATAAAGGATTGGGGGGATTCTGGGTTAGGACCCCTGCGCGGGCGCGTCTCACCGCCACATTGGGCGACCACCAGGCGCGCTCCGACCGGACACCGTCCCACGTTCAACCTGCAACCTTCGCGCCTGCCCCCTCATCTCTCGCCCCTCGCGCCTCGCACCTCGCGCCTCACCCCTCGCGCCTCTCCACAAATGCGAGATAAATCTCGCGCTACGCCATGGTCGGGCGCCTCGCGCCTCGCACCTCGCGCCTCGCACCTCGCACCCCGCGCCTCTCATACCAATTCCCGGTGCACATCCGGCATTATCACCCCCGAGCAGCACGAGGGGTCGTGCGCGTCCCGCGCAGATTCCTCGCTGCGCTCGGAATGACAAGTCGCTGCGCTCGGAATGACCAGCATGCGGCATCGTCAATCATCACCGGTATCACCCCGCGCCTCGCACCTCGCACCCCGCGCCTCGCGCCTCGCGCCTCTCCACAAATGCGAGATAAATCTCGCGCTACGCCATGGTCGGGTCCCTCGCGCCTCGCGCCTCGCGCCTCTCCACAAATGCGAGATAAATCTCGCGCTACGCCATGGTCGGGTGCCTCGCGCCTCGCGCCTCGCGCCTCTCCACAAATGCGAGATAAATCTCGCGCTACGCCATGGTCGGGTCCCTCGCGCCTCGCGCCTCGCGCCTCGCACCTCGCACCCCGCGCCTCTCATACCAATTCCCGGTGCACATCCGGCATTATCACCCCCGAGCAGCACGAGGGGTCGTGCGCGTCCCGCGCAGATTCCTCGCTGCGCTCGGAATGACAAGTCGCTGCGCTCGGAATGACCAGCATGCGGCATCGTCAATCATCACCGGTATCACCCCGCGCCTCGCACCTCGCACCCCGCGCCTCGCGCCTCGCGCCTCTCCACAAATGCGAGATAAATCTCGCGCTACGCCATGGTCGGGTCCCTCGCGCCTCGCGCCTCGCGCCTCTCCACAAATGCGAGATAAATCTCGCGCTACGCCATGGTCGGGTCCCTCGCGCCTCGCGCCTCGCGCCTCTCCACAAATGCGAGATAAATCTCGCGCTACGCCATGGTCGGGTCCCTCGCGCCTCGCGCCTCTCCACAAATGCGAGATAAATCTCGCGCTACGCCATGGTCGGGTCCCTCGCGCCTCGCGCCTCGCGCCTCTCCACAAATGCGAGATAAATCTCGCGCTACGCCATGGTCGGGTCCCTCGCGCCTCGCGCCTCGCGCCTCTCCACAAATGCGAGATAAATCTCGCGCTACGCCATGGTCGGGTCCCTCGCGCCTCGCGCCTCGCGCCTCTCCACAAATGCGAGATAAATCTCGCGCTACGCCATGGTCGGGTCCCTCGCGCCTCGCGCCTCGCGCCTCTCCACAAATGCGAGATAAATCTCGCGCTACGCCATGGTCGGGTCCCTCGCGCCTCGCGCCTCACCCCTCGCGCCTCGCACCTCGCACCTCTCGCCTCTTGCATGTCATCACTTATACGCTTGCGCCAGCACTTCGACGATGTGACGCACCTGCATCTTCGATCCGCGGCGTCGCAGCCCGCTTTCGAGTTGCAGGTGGCAGCCAGGATTCGCAGTGACAATGACCTCTGCGCCGGTGGCTTCTGCGTGGTTCAGTTTCCGCTCACCAAGGCGATGCGCCATGTCGGGTTGCGTCACGTTGTAAATGCCAGCCGAGCCGCAGCAGAGCGACGACTCCTGCATTTCACGCAGCACGACGCCGGGAATAGCGCGCAGCAGTTGGCGCGGTTGAGTGCTGATGCGCTGTGCATGCGCCAGATGACACGGCTCCTGGTACGTCACTGTCAGGTTCAGCGGACGCATCGCAGCGGTATTTATGTCGAGCGCCGCCAGGAACTCCGTCACATCCTTTACTTTTGTGGCAAAGCGAGCGGCGCGCTCCGTCCACTGCGGATCATCGTGGAGCAGATGCCCATATTCCTTGAGCGTCGAGCCGCACCCGGCGGCATTGACGATAATCGCATCGACACCCAACCCTTCGAATGCAGCGATATTCCGGCGCGCCAGGTCGCGCGCACCGTTCAGGTCGCCGCCGTGGGCATGGAGCGCGCCACAGCACCCCTGATCTGGCGGCAGGAAGACCGTACAGCCATTCTTGCGCAACACGCGAATGGTTGCCTCGTGGACATCGGCGAACGCCGTGGACATGATGCAACCGGTGAGCAACGCGACGGTGAAACGTTCTGCGCCCTCAGCCGGAAGGATCTGCCCTTCGGGGACGGTGAACCGGTCGCAGATCGGCGGCAAGAGCGCCTCGGTCTCATCGAGTTTCAGAGCGCGGAGCACGCCACTGCGCCGTGCCAGCCACTGCGCACCACTCTTCTGGTAGAGCCACATCAGACGCGAGAAAAGACGAAACATCGCTGGACGGCGAAAGAGGACGCCAAACGCACCGAAGCGCAGAAGACGCACCGGCCACGGGTGTGGCGGGAGACGCCCATCAGCCTTCGCCTGCTCGATCTGCGTGCGCGACGTCTCCAGAATCTGTCCATACAGCACACCGCTAGGACAAACGGCTTCACAGGCGCGGCAGTTGAGACAAGCGCTCATCTGCTCCTGAAAGACATCGCTTTCCATGCCGATGCGTCCATCGGCAACGGCTTTCATCAGATAGATACGCCCGCGCGGCGAGAACTGCTCAAGCCCGGTCTCGCGGTACGTCGGACAGGCGGGCAGACACAAACCGCAGTGCACGCACGAATTGATCACGGCATCACTCGGAATATCGGGACCGGCGAAGGGAACCCTGGCGGTAACCTCGTGTTCGGCAATCATGGCGCTTTATCTCGTATCTGAACGAACGTGGTTTCGGGAGCGTGAACGTCCCTCTCCGCCTCATTCGCGCGCTGTTCCTTGACGAGAGTCTCCCGCATCGGGGAGCGACAACGACAACGGACTGGCGGTCAGCATTCGTATGATACTGGTTCTCTGCACAATACGCAAATCGGCAAACGAAGACGTGGGATCGCCCAATACCATTCCATATATCATGGTATGATGCAAACACAGGCAATCCGCATTGCCGCGAACGAGGCTCGTTGCAGCGTTCTACCGACCCGCCTCTTCTCCGCACATCCTATTGAATGCACAAACGCGCAATTCTAAAAAACACACCCAGAGGAGGGACGGGCGCGTCGCTTCGCGCCGCCGCTGTATTGTTGCAACCAGGTGGAGGACATATTGCAGACCCTGATCTACTTTATCGGATTCGCGCTCATCTGCCTCGCATCACACCGCATCGGCGCATTGTTTTCCTGGCTGCGCCTTCCCTACATCACCGGCTATCTCTTCACCGGCGTCCTTGTGGGATCGTTCGGGTTGGAGTTCATCCCGACCAGCGCCAGCGAGAGTCTACGATTCATTGATCAGATTGCGCTGGCAGTCATCGCGTTCGTTGCCGGCAGCGAACTCTTCTACAAGGAGTTGATCAGCCGATTGCGCTCCATTCTCTGGACGGTCGCCTTGATCATCGTCGCGGCATTCGTTTTGCTGGGCGGCGCTATCTACCTGCTGGTCGACGTCATCCCCTTTACGCAAAGCTTGCCGCCAACCGAGAAGATCGTCGTTGCGCTTCTGGGAGCGACGATCCTGTTGGCGCTTTCGCCCCCTTCGACCATTGCGGTCATCAAGGAAGTGCGCGCCCGTGGACCGGCGACCCGTCTGATTCTGGGTGTGACCATTTGCATGGATGTCGCCATCATCGTCATTTTTGCCATCAACAGTTCACTGGCGCAGGCGCTGATCACCAACACCGGTGTCAGTCTGACGTTTCTCGGTGTTTTGCTCCTCGATCTGGCGCTGGCGGTCGGGTTGGGCGCAGCGATCTGGCGCTTGTTAGTAGTGTTGCTCGATCAGCGTCTTCCGCGCCTGGTCAAAATTGCGGGTGTCGTGCTGATCGGGTATAGCGTCTATGTGCTGGCAGGAGTCCTCAAAATGTATGACATCGGCGGCGTTAAGATCGCCATCGAGCCACTCCTGACGACCATGATCGGCGGTTTTCTGATCACCAACTTCTCGCGCCATCGCGATGAGTTCGCCGGGCTGCTGCACGACATTGGACCGCCGATATATGTTGCATTTTTCACCCTCACCGGTCTCGCGCTCAAACTTGACATTCTGTTGACGGCATTGATCTTCGCTGCAATTCTGTTTATCGTGCGCGGGGCGGGAATATTCGTCGGCAGCAGCAGTGGTGCGGCGATCGCCGGTGAGCCGACCAGGATTCGGCGTCTGGCGTGGCTCGGTCTGATTACGCAGGCCGGAATTGCGCTTGGTCTTGCCCGCGAAGTATCGGTCACGCTTCCATCTCTGGGCGACGCATTTGCCACGCTGATCATTGCAGTGATTGTGCTCAATGAAATCTTCGGACCGCTTATGTTGCGCGCCGGATTGCAACGTTTGGGTGAAACGAATCTGCCCGAACCGGGCATCCGAGACCGGGTGCGCGATGTGCTGATTCTAGGAGTGGAGTTGCAGTCCATCGCACTGGCACGCCAGTTGAGTCGGCAGGGTTGGCGAGTGCGAGTAGCGGATACCGATGCCGATCACGTGCGCCGCCTGGCGACCGAGGATGTCGATGAGCGGCATATTGACGCGATTGACGAAACGAACCTCGCCGGTCTGCTGGATCGATCAACCGACGCGCTGGTCGCGTTGCTCGAAAACGACGAAGACAATCTGCGCGCCTGCCAGATAGCGATGGAGAAGTTCGGCGTTCCGCGCCTGATTGTGCGTCTGCGCCGTCAGGACCTGCGTGAGCAATTTCGTGAACTGGGAGCGCTGATCGTCGATCCGGGCACGGCAATGGTCAATCTGCTGGAGCAAGCGGTGCGCGCGCCACAGTCGATCTCGCTGCTGCTTCACACCGATGAGACCAACGACGTCGTGCAGATGACGGTGACCAACCCTGAGATCAATGGGCGCCTGGTGCGCGATCTTCGCCTGCCCAACGATGTGCTCCTGCTCGAAATCAATCGCGATGGGCAGACCATCCTGCCCCACGGCTATACACAACTCCGTTATGGCGATGAAGTGACGGTAGTCGGGAAGGCGGAGAGTTTGCGCGAGGTAGCGATACGGTTAGGATATTGAGCAAGGACGCCATCTGCGCAATCGAACGGTTCGTGGTCGTTACGCCTGGCGAACTACCGGAGAAGCGGGAGCGTGTGCATGACGTAACCGCCATCACACTGCTCCCGCACAATCGGTGTTCGCGCGCATCTCACGGCACGAAGGTATACCCGATATTGCGCACGGTCAGGATGTGACGAGGTTGATCGGCGTCGCGTTCGAGTTTGGCGCGCAACCGCCAGACCGAGGTGGCGACGATGCTGCGCGACTGGCGTGTGGTATAGCCCCAGATATGCTGAATGATCTGGCTGGTTGTGCAGACCTGCCCGCTCCGTTTCATGAGGAACGACAGCAGATGCACCTCACGCGGGGTCAGTTCGACCGCCGGACGGTCGGACGCCACGCAAATCTGCCCGGCCGGATCGAGAACCCAACTGCCGCAGCTTAACCGTTCGAGTGGCGGGCGCCGCGCCTGCTGGCAGCGGCGCAGCACCGCACCGACGCGCGCGACAAATTCGGACGCAGGGGTGTATTTGGCGACATAATCATCGGCGCCCAGGCGCAGCCCCATAATGCGGTCTTCGGCGCGCGCGCGCTGACTGTAGAAAACGACCGGCGTATCCAGGCTGCGCCGGATGCGACGCAACACCTCGAACCCGTCGTAATCGTTCAGTTCTGCCTCGAGTATCACCATATCGGGCATACTGCCGAACACAGCACGCAACGCATCGCGCCCACCGCTCGAAGAACTGATATGGTAGTGGGCGCGTTCGAGCAGGGCAGCGGTGATACTTAGCGATGTGCTGTCGCTATCCACCAGATGAATGTGAGGCATAGAGTCAGAACTCCTCCTGAACGTGTACCGCGAATAGCGTAACGATGATCGTGCGCACGATGTACAACCGTGTTTTTACCATGGCACTGCCGCATCCGTCTATCACGCACTGCTCATCTCCTGCCCAGATCATGGCGATGCTCGTTTTCAGCGCATCTCGATGCATCAGCAGTTGTACGATAGCATGTCTTATTGTTGACTTTTTGTGTGTTTTTGTCTTATGTTTTTGTGGTATCAACTTTAGTTGGCGTTATATCTCATGTTTTTGTGTAATTTGGTGAAACGGTTCGCACCGCCCCGGATGCGCGGGTAGTGCGCACGCCGGTGAGGCGCGTGGGGCGCGCCCCTACCCGTGTACCACTCCACCTTCCACGTGTCACGCGCGATGCCATGGAACTGTTACACCAATGACGATTGAAGATGCCGCATGCGTGGCATTCCGAGCCCTTCGCTTCGCTCAGGGTAAACGCAGCGAGGAATCGGCGCGGGTCGCGCACGACCCCTCGTACTGCTCGGGGTGACCATGCCGGATGGTCACCGGTCATTGGTATTACAGCCTCTACCTGGGACTCCTGGTACAATGGCGGTATCTTGCGCCTGGAACGTCCAAACGCGCACGTTGTACGTCGAAGGACCACCTATGCTGGTGACATGGCTGCTCTTTATTGCATGCGCCGCCGTGATCCTGGTTGCCGGCACACAACTCTCGCGCTATGGCGATGTGATCGCCGATATGACCGGTCTGGGGCGCACGTGGATCGGCGTGGTGCTGCTGGCGTCAGTCACATCGCTGCCGGAATTGATCACCGGGTTCAGTTCGGTTGCCATCTATCGTGTTCCAGACATTGCCATGGGCGATATTGCCGGCAGTTGTATGTTCAACCTGCTGATCATCGCCATACTCGATGCGCTGCACGGTCCCGCGCCGATCTCGGGGCGGGTGCACGAGGGGCAGGTGTTGTCGGCATCTTTTGGCTTGATCCTGCTCGGACTGGTCGGTTTGAGCATTGCGCTGGGAGAAATGCTGCCTGCCATCGGGTGGGTGAGTGTGTCGAGCGCGCTCTTCCTTGCCATTTATCTGCTGGCAATGCGCACGATCTTCACGTATGAACAGCGGCGCATTGTGGCGGAATTCGTCGCCGAGATGGCGACGGAGACCGAGGCGCGCCATCCGTCACCTGCGCGCGTGTATGGTTTATTTACGCTCAATGCCGTGCTGATCGTCGGCGCGGCGCTCTATCTGCCGGGGCTGGCCGAAACCCTGGCAGAGACGACGGGACTGGGTCAGACGTTCTTCGGGACAATCTTTGTCGCGCTCTCGACATCGCTGCCCGAAGTGGTCGTCTCGATTGCGGCGCTACGGATCGGTGCAATCGATATGGCAGTCGGCAATATTTTCGGCAGCAACCTGTTCAATATCGGCATTCTGGCGCTCGATGATCTGTTCTACACGCCGGGTCCGCTGCTGGCGGCGATTGAGCCGTCGCATATCATTGCCGTGCTGGCGGCAATGATCATGACCGCGATTGCGATTGTGGGTCTGACCTACCGCAGTGACAGCAAGCGCCTGTTCATCGCCTGGGACGCCCTGGGGATCGCCGTGGTCTATGCGCTGGCGAATGCGGCGCTGTACCTGCAAAGCGGTATGCGATGAGGCGTCGTACCATCCACAGAGCTTAAACTATTTCTTAACGTTAGCGATATAGCGTATTAATATTCGTCTGGTATATTCATTTGGGTGAGATACATACTCGCACCAGACAGATGCGCACTGCTGCACACGAGCAAGGCATGCTCACGTGTTCATGATGAAGGATGCTGTGCAATGTCGATTTGCGCGTAGCCGCCTTATCAGGTTTGGAAGGCGGCTATGCCTGCGTGGCAGGAGGGAACTGTGTTCAGCAGGCTTTATCGCGGCACTGTGCTTTCAATTGCCCTGCTTCTCTCGGCGTGCACCGGGGCCGCTGCACCATCTCCCACGCCCACGCCGTCCCCTGCGCCGACTGCCGCACCAAGCGCCACTCCGCAGATCGTCTCTATTCAGCCAACCGCAACGCCTTTTCCTGAGTCGATGACGCGCCTCGATCTGAGTGGCGAGATTATTATCGACGGCTCAAGCACCGTGTACCCGATCACCGAACTTGCGATGCAACAGTTCGCAGCGGTGGCGCCACGGGTGACTATTCAACTCGGAGTCAGCGGCACCGGCGGCGGGTTCAAGAAATTCTGTGCAGGCATTACCGACATCTCGAACGCTTCACGACCGATTAAGCCGGACGAGAGCGACACCTGCCGCGCCAATGGCATCGCGTTCGTCGAAATACCGGTTGCTTTCGATGGCATCTCGGTGATCATCAATCGAGACAACACATGGGCGCAGTGCATGACCGTCGATGATCTGAAACGGATGTGGGCGCCCGAGTCGGAAGGAAGCGTGACCACATGGCGGCAAATACGCTCCGACTGGCCCGATCAACCGTTCAAACTGTACGCGCCAGGGGTTGACTCCGGAACACACGACTACTTCACTGCGGCGATCGTTGGCAAGGAAGATGCCAGTCGCAATGATTATATCGGCAGCGAAGACGATTATGTGCTCATGCAGCGCGTCATCGAAGATGCGCAGGGGATTGCGTATGTCGGATACGCCTACTACCAGGAGTATGCCGACAAAGTCGGCGTAGTAGCCGTCGATGCAGGGCAGGGGTGCGTATCGCCCTCACTCACCACGATCACGGAAGGCACATATACACCACTATCACGTCCATTGTTCATTTATGTGCGCGCTGATCGTCTCGACCGACCGGCGATGCTGGCATTCGTTGAATTCTATATCAACCGCGCAGAACAACTGGTTCAAGATGCGCGCTACATCCCGTTGCCGCAGCGCGCCTATGAACTGGTGCAGCAGCGCGTTGACAGGCGGGTGACAGGTTCAATCTTCGACAAGCCGGTGCCGGTTGGCGTTTCAATCGATGAGTTGCTGATGCTGGAGGGGCAGTGAATCTATCGATCCGCACCAAATTGCTGGCAGCGCTCGGCGTTGACCTGATCCTCATGCTGGTGCTGGGCAGTTTTGCCCTGCACCAGATGAGCATTATGAACCAGAAAGCCGATTTTGTCGTCAACCAGACGATCCTTTCGATTGATCTGGTCAACGCAATGAACGATGTGCTCCTGAATTACCGTACCCGACAGATGGAGTACATCCTCAACGCCGCCCCTGCCGACAAACAGCGCATCGAGAAGGAACTGCTGGACCTCGAAACGCGCATGGACGGCATTTTCCGCAATTACAGCGCCAACTATCAACCGGATGCGACGGAACGCCTGATCTTTGAACAGACGCAGCAGGACTGGCAGCGCTACGTGTTTTTGACACACACCCAGTTTCTGCCGGCGAATCGCAACAGCAACACCGGGAATGTGCATCCATCGTTTGGGCGGTTGTCACCGCTGTATGGCAGCCTGCAAACGAACATGCAGAAGATCAGGGCGCAGAGTCAGGCGCGCGCCGAGGCGGCGCGCGCAAGCGTCGAAACGGCGTATTCCACCTCACGCTTTGTGATTGTGAGCGAAACTATTCTGACCGTATTCGTCTCGGCGGTGATTGGACTGACCCTCTCCGGCAATATTGCCCGCCGCATTCGCACGCTGCGCGATGCAACCATTGCCGTTTCCGGCGGCGATCTGAGCCGGCAGGTGTCGCTGCGCGGCGGCGACGAACTGGTGTTGCTGGCGAACAATTTCAACCTGATGGTCGCCAGCCTGCGGCAGCAACGCATGCTGCTCGAAGAGCGCAATGCCGAACTCTCAGCGAGCCTGGAGACGCAACAACGGTTGATGGAAGACCTGGTGCAGCGCAAACAGGCGGAGGAAGCGGCGCATCGCGCGCAGGCGGCGGCGGAAGCAGCCAGCCACGCGAAGAGCATGTTCCTGGCGACGATGAGCCACGAACTGCGCACGCCGCTGAACGCGATCCTGGGGTATGTTCAGTTATTGCACCTCGAAGCGCAAATCCATGGACGATCCGAGATGCTCCCCGATCTGGAGCGCATCCGTTCGGCGGGCAAGCATCTGCTTACCATCATCAGCAATATTCTCGACTTCTCGAAGATTGAGCAGGGCCGGATGAATGTCGAGATCGACACCTTCAATGTGAGCGTGATTGCGCACGAAATGATCAGCATTATCGAACCGCTGGCGCGCAATCGCAACAACACGCTGACCCTCACCTGCCCCCCAGACATCGGTATGATGCAGTCCGATGCGGGCAAAGTGCGTCAAATTCTCTTCAACCTGTTGAGCAACGCGGTTAAGTTTACCGATAACGGCACGGTGGCGCTGACTATCGAACGTGAATGTTGTTCTGACGGCGATTGGGTGCGCTTCAGCGTCGCTGACACTGGCATTGGCATGTCGCCAGAACAACTGACGCGTCTGTTCCAACCGTTCACACAGGTGCATCAGAGCCACTCGTCGCACGCACATCGCGGCACGGGCCTTGGGCTGGCGCTCAGTCAACAGTTATGTCGCCTGCTCGGCGGCGACATTTCGGTCACCAGCGAGGTCGGCAGAGGATCGGTCTTCACTGTGCGTTTGCCAGCAGTCATCAGCACTGCCCATACCGCCGATGTACGTCTCGATTTTGCGCAACACATACGAAGCGCGACTCGCCACGACGTGGATCATGCCACTACGGCGCCATCACCGTACACAACGACAACGCTCAGCGCGTAGTGTGGAGGACTTCATGGCTACCATTCTGGTTGCGGACGATTTTCTCGAGAATCGTGATATTTTGTGCCGAATGCTGGAACTCGTCGGACATCGAACGGTCAGCGCCGCCAATGGACAAGAGGCTCTCGATCTGGCGCAGACATATCATCCCGATGTTATTCTGATGGATCTCTCAATGCCGGTGCTGGACGGATGGGAAGCAACAGCCCGGCTCAAGGCGCTCGACAGTTTACGCCACGTGCCGGTGCTTGCCGTCACGGGCCACGTGACGCCGCACGAGATTCAGCGTGCTATCGAAGCGGGGTGCGTCGATTACATTGCGAAGCCGATCGACTTCGATCTCCTGATCGGGAAAGTGACGTCGTTACTGAACGACGGAAAGGGTTGAAGGCGTGCTGCCCGCGCTCCCGCGCTTTGGCGTCTGCGGGTGTGCTGCCCGCGCTCCCGGAAGCATCACAACGTCACTCCCTGCGACGTTCCGGCGCCAGGTCTGGCGACATTGACGCTCGTCCCGGCATCCTCTACAATCGCCAGGGGCGGATGCGCCCCCACGAGTGCTCAGTGCGTTCAACCAGGAGTCTGATCGTGTCCCGGCTCAATCTGAGCATGTTCAAAGCCTACGATATTCGCACGCCTGCGTCACAGTTGACCCTCGACCTCTCCGAGCGACTGGCGTATGCCGAGGCATTCTATTTTCGCGAGCACCTGAACGCTACGAAAGTGGTGCTCTGCCGCGACGCGCGGCTCTCTGGCGCTCAGTACCTCGAACAGGGCATGCGCATCTTCCGCGATCTGGGATTCGAGGTACTGGCGATGCCGCAGGTCAGTTCTGCCTGCCTGTTCTACTATACCTGCATGCGCCATCCGGAAGCAGCGGGGATTATGTACGGCGCATCCCACAATCCCGGCGGCGATACCGGGCAAAAGATCGTTGCGCCTAGCGTGCAACCGATCGCGGATGGATGCGGTCCTGGCGGTGGGTTACAGGCTATTCGCCAATTGTACGAGCGCGGGGCGCGTCCTGTGTCGCTGCGCGGCGGCCGATTGCGTCTGGTCGATTATCTCAACGACTATGTGCGCGACTCCATGCAACTGGCGGGAGTCGCTCCTGGCACGCTCGCAGGATTACGGATCGTGCAGGATTTCCTCGCGGGGGCAGCGGGAACAGAGATGCTACTGGCGTTTACCATCGCAGGAGCGGAAGTCGAGCCGCGCAATCTGGCGCCGGATGGTTATTTTCCAGCGGGGGCGCCCAATCCGGTCGTTCATGCGTCGATTGCGCCCTCGCTCGAACTATTGCGCCAGGGCGGGTTCGACTTCGGCATGTTCTTCGATGGCGACGGCGACCGTCTGGATATCGCTGCGCCCGATGGACGGCAACTCAGTCCGGCGTTCAACCTTGTGGCGCTGGCGCCGCGGCTACGCGCAATCTTTCCCGACATCTCGCATCCCAACCTGTATGTCGATCTCAAAGCCAATCCGCTGGCGATTATGCGTATCGCACAGCAGGGATTTGGGGTGCACATCATCCGCAATGGTCACTCGCAGATCAAGCAAGCCCTGGGGAAAACCGCAGACCAAGGCTTCATCGCCGCAGTCGAAGAATCGTCACACTACTACCTGACGCTCCGTTGGGATGGGACGCTCTTTCCAACCGAAAACACCCTTTTCTTTGCGCTGCTGACGGCGCGCGCCTGGCGGGAAGATCCGTCGCTCTACTGCGAACTCCTCGATTTGCAACATTCGACCTTCCGCGAGCGCGAATGGGGCTACCATTTTCCCAATGATGACCTGCGCGCCGCAGCGCTGGCAGCCGTCGAAGCAGCGTTTGTGCGCAGTGGTTGGCGGGCAATGCGCCGCACGGTGGATGGCGTCGATATTGATGCGACATTGCTGCGTGATGGACTGCCCTTCGTCATTAACGCTGATACACCGCTAACGGAGGAATGGACGCAGGTGGCGCAGCGCGCTTCGCAGAGCGAGAAAGGTCTGGCGCGCTGGGAAGTGACGGCCGGCACCGCTGCGCGCCGTGATGCAGCCGTGCGCCTGATCGAGGAGACCGTTCGCCGCTTTCAGGCAGGACCGCGCTATGTCGGATAGAGTGAATGTTCTGCAACCGTCGGTGAACTCTTCTTTTCTTTGTGAAGTTTGACACAATTTATTCTGTGTGCTAGACTCGGACTGACAGATGCCTCAAGGAGTGCTTTACCGGCAACTCGGTTTCCCGGTCACCCCGGCTTCAGGAGGTCCACATGCGCCGCGAGAACGCGCGAGTCGTTGCTCTTCCTCTGTTCCGAACGTCCTGGATGGTCATTGCACTGGCGCTTGTCGCGTATGGCGCCATTCTGGCAGGCAGCATCATTCCCACGATGACCGGCGCTGCGGTCAGCAGCATAGCCACAGCGGTGTTGGGCGGCGCGCTTGCCATGTACACCGGTATGCGCACCCGGGCGGCGCCGGTGCGTCTTGGGGGGCGCGCTACCGCTGCCCGCCGCTCCTACCTGACTCTGGCGTTCGCTGCGGTCGGTATGTTGTACCTGGCAGTGGTCGCCGGTGCGCTCAACACGAGTGCGGGAACGTTGTGGACCTGCCAGACCTGGCCCGGTTGCGAGGCGTCCGGCAGCGGCGACTGGCCGGCGCTGGCGCACCGTGGGCTGGCTGGCGTCGCCACGATCCTGATCGCGGCGCTGGCGATGCAGACCTGGCGTATCAGACACGAACGCGCTCTGCGTGTCGCTGTTGCTTGTGCGCTGGGCTTGATGCTGGTGCAGAACATTGTCGGGCTTGTGCAGGTACTGCTGGCGCAGGCGGGCGAGTCGCTGCCGCTGGCGGTCGCGCGCCTGACGCACCTGGGGCTGAGCGCCACTGCATGGGGAGCGCTGGTGGTGCTGGTGACGCTGGCGCTGCGCCGTCCGTTTCCTTCGGTGGTTGCCGCACCATCGCCTGCAACAGTCGCGCGCCCTGGTCTAACCGATACAACGTTGCTGGAAGGCAAGCCATCGCTGCTGAAGGACTACGTGAGCCTGACCAAGCCGGGAGTCATTTCGCTGCTTATTCTGACGACGATCACCAGCATGTATATCACGCCGGCCGGCATTCCCGAATGGTCGCTGGTGCTCTGGACGACTATCGGCGGTTGGTTGATGGCGTCGGGGTCGCATTCCATCAACTGTTACCTGGATAAAGACATCGACATCAACATGGGGCGCACCAGCCGCCGTCCCATTCCGAGCGGGCGCATTCCGGCGTGGCATGCGCTGGCGCTTGGCGTTGTGCTCGGCATGATTGCCTTCGCTATCCTGGCGATATTTGTTAACATGCTGACAGCGCTGCTGGCACTCGCCGGGTTTTTCTACTACGTCGTCATCTACACCATCTGGCTGAAGCGCACCTCGAAGCATAACATCGTCATCGGCGGCGGAGCGGGCGCATTCCCGCCACTGGTCGGCTGGGCGGCGGTGACCGGTTCGCTGGCGCCGGAGGCGCTGCTCCTCTGGTTGATCGTGTTCTTCTGGACGCCGCCACACTTCTGGGCGTTGGCGCTTATCCGCGAGAAGGATTACGCCCGCGCCGGGGTGCCGATGCTGCCGGTGGTGGCAGGCGACGTCGAGACGCGCCGGCAGATTGTGCTGTACACACTCTCTATGCTGGCGCTCACCGCACTTCCACCCCTGCTGGGAATGCTGGGCTGGTCCTACCTGCTCATGGCGTCGATCTTCGGCGGTCTGTTCCTGTACTATGCGCTGAAACTTCGTCGCGATGGAACCACAGCAACTGCCTGGGCGCTCTACAAGTATTCGTTGCTCTACCTGGCGCTCCTCTTTGTCGCAATGGTCGTAGATCGCGCGGTGTTTGCGTAAGAAATGTTGCGGGCGGCAGGTTGCCCGTCGAAGATGTCACACAACCTCAAGGGTCTGGGACGCAAGGGGCGGTGCGAACGAGCAGGCGAGGCGTCGAAGACGCCTCCCTGGTTCCTGCCCTCTCATTTGCATTCCTGGTTCTCATTGCCCTTCCTTCACCTCACGGCGTGGTATACTAAAGCATCCCAAACGATCGATTCGTTGCCGAGGAGGAGTTTTTGTGAGTCGGCGCCCTGATATTGTGTTGCTCGTACTGGATACCCAGCGTATCGATAGACTTTCATGCTACGGCTATTCCCGACCGACTTCGCCCCACCTCGATGATCTTGCCGCCGACGCGACCCTGTTCCGCCGCGTGTTTGCCACGTCGCAATGGACCATCCCTTCGCATGCATCGATGTTTACCGGTCTCTACGCTGCCGAACATATGACGAATCAGTCGTCTGCGGCGCTCCCTGCAAGCATTCCCACCCTGGCAGAGCGTCTGCGCGACGGCGGGTATATGACGGCGGCATTCTGCAACAACCCGCTCGTCGGTGTGGTCAACAACGGTTTGAGGCGCGGCTTTGAGAGTTTTCTGAACTACAGCGGTTTGATGACATCGCGCCCCAACCAGGCAGGCGCGCATCCTGGCATAATCAGCCGCTACCGCCAATGGTTCAAAGGGCGTCTGGCGGAGACGCTTAACCGCATTCAGGACGCATTCGCGCACTCCGAGACGATGCTCGAATTCGCGTTTACGCCGTTGATGGTGCCGCTGTGGCAGACGGCGCTCAGTTTCAAGGGCAACACGCCTAAATCGCTCAACGACGCAGCGCGTTTGCTGATCGAGCGGCGCGGCGTGGCACGCAACCAGCCAATCTTCGCTTTCATCAACGTCATGGGGGTCCATACCCCATACCATCCCGATCGCCGCATGCTCGAACGATTTGCGCCGGAGGTGATCCGCAACCGCGAGGCGGCACGCTATGTGCGGCGCTTCAACAGTGATGTGTTTGGCTGGCTGGCGCCGTTCTCCGGCGTCGATGAACGGTATCACCACGTGCTCAGCGATGTCTACGACGCAGAAGTTGCCACCCAGGACGCACACATTGGCGCTTTCCTGCGGCGTTTGCGTGAAAGCGGCGTTCTTGATCGGACGCTGCTCCTGGTGTGCGCCGACCACGGCGATCACCTGGGTGAGAAAGGGCTGATCGGGCATACAGTGTCGGCATACAACGAACTGGTGCATGTACCGCTGATGGTGCGCGATCCATTCGGCGACTTTCAACGGAGCGCAGTGGTTGATCACACGGTTTCACTTCGACGGGTCTTCCACACGCTGTTGAGCGCCGCCGGGCTTGCCAGCAGCATCGAGCGCGACCGGTCGCTGGCGCAGACGCCAACCGCCGATCCCGAGGGGGGTGCCGTCTTCGTCGAGGCGGAACCATTGCAGAATGTGCTGGGGATCATGCTGCGCCGCCAGCCGGACCTGGCGCGCGCCCGCCGGTTCGATCAACCGCGCCGCGCAGTGATCAGCGGATCGCACAAACTGATCCAGACCGGCAATGACCATGTGGAGTTGTACGACCTGGACGCCGATCCGCGTGAAACCGTCGATCTGGCGGCAATCCTGCCGGAACGTGTCGAGGAATTGCAAGAACGTCTCAGTGCATTTGTGCGGCGAATCAGCGCCAGCGCGCCATCGATCCGGCGCGCCGAAGGCGTGGACGATCCCGCTGTGCAGCGCCGTTTGAAGGAGTTGGGGTATCTGGAGTAGAACTGTCTATGTACCCACCAGTTGATCCAGTCATTATTTCGCTTGGTCCGCTCACGCTGCGCTGGTACGGCGTCCTGATCATGACCGGCGTCATGCTGGCGGCGTGGGTTGGGGCACAGCACGTCGAGCGGCGCGGGTTCGACCGGGATTCGGTGTGGGATCTGCTCTTCTGGGTGCTCATTCCTGGCTTGCTCGGCGCCCGGCTCTATTATGTCTTCATTCAGTCGCCACGCGGACCGGAAGGTCTCGGACGTTTTCTTGCCCATCCGGCCAGCATTCTGGCGGTGTGGGAAGGCGGATTGCACATTTTTGGCGGGTTTATCTTCGGCACACTGGGCTTGTGGGCATTTGCGCGCGTGCGGAAGACGCCGCTCCTGGTGTATGCCGACGCTATTGCGCTTGGTCTGCCGCTGGGTCAGGCGGTTGGGCGTTGGGCGAATTTTATCAACCAGGAGTTGTATGGTCCGCCGACAACCCTGCCGTGGGGGTTGCGCATCGATGCCGATCATCGTATCGGTCCGTACCGCGATCTGGCGGCTTTTCCCGAAACGACGCTCTTCCATCCGCTGTTTCTGTATGAATCGCTCTGGAACCTGATCGGTTTTGCGTTGATCTTCTCGATATGGCGGCGCTACGGCGACCGCCTGCGTGATGGCGACGTGCTGTTGATGTACCTGGTCTGGTACCCGCTGGGGCGCTTCTTTATCGAATTTCTACGCACCGACTCGTGGTTTTTTCCTGGAACACCGTTCAACGTCGTACACATTCTCTCATTCGTCGCCGTCGTCGGCGCGGCTACGCTGCTCTATCGGAGACACGGCGGGAGGCGAGCAGCGCACGGCGCGCGGCGCGAGGTGGAGGGCGCGGGGAAGCCGGGTTGAAGGTGTTGCGCGTTGCCCATTCGTGGAAACCGGAAAGGATCACGCTTCACGAACCCCTGATCTCTGGTTCGCAGTTCTCAGATCATGACCTATCCTCGTCTTCTCATTATCGGCCTCGATTGCGCCGAACCATCGCTGGCGTTCGATCAATGGCGCGCCGATCTGCCCACCCTCAATCGCTTGATGGCAGAGGGAGTCTACGGCGAGTTGGAGAGTTGCATTCCGGCAATCACCGTGCCTGCCTGGAGTTGCATGATGAGCGGGCGCGATCCGGGGGAACTTGGCGTTTACGGCTTTCGCAACCGCGCCGATCGTTCCTATGGTCGTATGGTCGTCGCCGATAGTCGTGCCATTCGTTTTCCACGTTTGTGGGACATCCTTGGCAATGCGGGATGGCGCGTCGCGGTGATTGGCGTGCCGGGGACGTACCCGCCACCGCCGGTCAATGGCGCGCTCATCTCGTGTTTCCTCGCACCCTCCACGGACGCAGCGTATACCTTTCCGCCGACACTCGCCGGGCGCGTTGCCGCCTGGACCGCAGCCGCGACGCCGGGGCGTCCGTATCTGCTCGATGTGCCGGATTTCCGTTCCGACGACAAACAGCGTATCGCGCGCGACATCTATGCCATGTGCGATCAGCGCTTCGCAGTGGCAACGGCGCTGCTGGAAGAAGAGCATCCCGACTTTCTGATGCTGGTGGATATGGGCGTGGATCGCATCCACCACGCGCTCTGGAAGCATATGGACCCGCGTCATCCGTTGTTTGTTCCCGACTCGCCTTTCGCCGACGCCATTCGCGCGTACTATCGTCACGTGGATACGCAGATCGCCGGTCTGCTGACGCGCTGCGGACCCGACACGGCAGTCCTGATCGTGTCGGACCACGGCGCGCGCCCGTTGATGGGAGGCGTGCGGATCAACCAGTGGCTGATCGAACAGGGTGATCTGAGCGTCCGGGCAATGCCGGACACCCCGACGAGTCTCGATCAGGTCGAGGTTGACTGGTCACGCACGCGCGTCTGGGGCGCCGGCGGCTACTACGGGCGAATTTTTCTCAATGTGCGCGGGCGTGAGCCGCAGGGAGCCATCTCAGCAGCAGAGTACGAACGTGTGCGCACCGATCTTGCAGCGCGCCTGGAAGCCATGCCAGGACCCGACGGATGTCCGCTGGGCAATCGTGTTTTCACACCCCGGCAACTCTACCGCGCAGTGCGTGGCATCGCGCCCGATCTGATCGTCTACTTCGGCGATCTTGGATGGCGCGCGGTCGGAACGATCGGCGGCACGGGCATCTTCACCCAGGAAAACGACACCGGTCCTGATGACGCCAATCATGCGCAGCACGGAATGTTCATCTGGCGCGACCCGCAACGTCCGGGCGGCGGACGGCGATTCGACAGGGTGCAGATTTACGATATACTGCCGACTCTGTTGAGACGGTTCAACATGCCGATTCCTGAAGGACTACGCGGCACGGCGCTGAATCTATAACGGGAGGATTATTCATGTCACTCATTCCGCCATACGGTGGTCGTCTGATCAATCTGCTGGTCTCTGGCGAGGAACGTCGTACCCTGATTGAAGAAGCGGCGCGACTCCCCTCGATCCAGATTTCAGCGCGTGCGCTCTGCGACCTCGAAGTGCTGGCGACCGGCGGTTTTTCGCCGCTCGACCGGTTTATGGGGCGCGCCGACTACGAATGTGTGCTGCACGAAATGCGACTGGCAGACGGCACGCTCTTCCCGTTGCCGATCACACTACCGGTCGATGGAAAGACGCTGGCGCGCCTCGGTGATCGAATTGCACTGCGCGACGCGCGCAATGAACTGATCGCTGTGATGAATATCGAAGAGGCATTTGCATGGGACGCCGGTCAGGAAGCGCGCCTGACACTCGGCACGACCGATCCGCGCCATCCGCTTGTGTCGGAAATGAGCATGTGGGGCGATACGTACATTTCCGGCGCGTTGCAGGTTGTGCGCCTGCCGCGTTACTACGATTTCGTGGAACTGCGGCGCACTCCGGCTGAGGTGCGTTCGATCCTGCACGAAATGGGGGCGGAACGGGTCATCGCTTTTCAGACGCGTAATCCGCTGCACCGCGTTCACGAAGAACTGACAAAGCGCGCGGCTGCCGAAGTTGACGGCGCGTTGCTCATCCATCCGGTCGTCGGGCTGACTCGTCCCGGCGACATCGACCATTACAGTCGGGTGCGAATTTACCGCGCGCTGGTCGAGCGGTACTATGATCCACAACGCACACTGTTGAGCCTCCTACCGCTGGCGATGCGTATGGCCGGACCACGCGAGGCGCTCTGGCACGCAATCATCCGGCGTAACTTCGGCGCGACCCACTTCATCGTCGGGCGCGACCATGCCGGTCCGGGTCTCGATAGCCGTGGCAAGCCGTTCTATGGTCCCTACGATGCCCAGGAACTGGTGGCGCGTCACACCGATGAAATCGGCGTTGCGATGGTGCCGTTCCGCGAGTACGTCTACCTGCCCGACGCCAATGAGTATGTTGAAGAAACCGCCGTTCCGCCGGGTGCGCGCGTCTGGACAATTTCGGGCACGCAGGTACGAGATGAGTATCTGGCGAAAGGCAAACTGCTGCCGGAATGGTTCACCCGCCCGGAAACGGCGGCGATCCTGGCGCAGAGTTACCCGCCGCGTCATCGTCAGGGGTTTTGCATCTGGTTCACCGGTCTCAGCGGCGCGGGCAAATCGACGATTGCCGAGGCGCTGGTGGCGATGCTGTTGGAGCGGGGACGCCAGAGTACGCTGCTCGATGGCGATGTGGTGCGCACGCACCTGTCGAAGGGGCTTGGGTTCAGCCGCGAAGATCGTGACACGAACATTCTGCGGATCGGATTCGTCGCCGGTGAAATCGTGCGACACGGCGGCGTAGCGATCTGCGCTGCGATCAGCCCGTACCGCGCAGCGCGTAACGAGTGCCGCAAGATGGTCGGAGATGATCGCTTCTTCGAGGTGTTTGTCGATACGCCGATCGAAATCTGCGAACGGCGCGACACGAAAGGCATGTACGCCCGCGCCCGCCGTGGCGAGATCACCGGCTTCACCGGCATTGACGACCCCTACGAGCCTCCGGCGGCGCCGGAAGTGCACCTCACGACAGTCGATACCACGCCCGACGAGTGCGCGCGGCGCATCGTGGCCCTGCTGGAGGAGCGCGGCTTTCTGACGCGATCGGGCTAATGGCGCTATTAGCCTGTGATGAGACGCGAATACGTGAATTGTCACGGCGAGGCGCGAGGGGGCGAGGCGCGAGGCAAGAGGGCCCGACAAGGGCGTAGCGCGAGATTTATCTCGCATTTGTGGAGAGGTGAGGGGCGCGAGGGGACGAGGCGCGAGGCAAGAGGGCCCGACAAGGGCGTAGCGCGAGATTTATCTCGCATTTGTGGAGAGGTGAGGGGCGCGAGGGGGCGAGGCGCGAGGGAGCGAGGGGCAAGGCGAGAGGGGACGAGGCGAGGGGTGATACCAATGACGATTGACGATGCCGCATGCGTGTCATTCCGAGCGCAGCGAGGAATCTGAGCGGGTCGCGCACGACCCCTCGCGCTGCTCAGGGTGACCATGCCGGATGGTCACAGGGAATTGGTATGAGAGGGGCGAGGCGCGAGGCAAGAGGGCCCGACAAGGGCGTAGCGCGAGATTTATCTCGCATTTGTGGAGAGGTGAGGGGCGCGAGGGGACGAGGCGCGAGGCAAGAGGGCCCGACAAGGGCGTAGCGCGAGATTTATCTCGCATTTGTGGAGAGGTGAGGGGCGCGAGGGAGCGAGGGGCAAGGCGAGAGGGGACGAGGCGAGGGGTGATACCAATGACGATTGACGATGTCGCATGCGTGTCATTCCGAGCGCAGCGAGGAATCTGAGCGGGTCGCGCACGACCCCTCGCGCTGCTCAGGGTGACCATGCCGGATGGTCACAGGGAATTGGTATGAGAGGGGCGAGGCGCGAGGCAAGAGGGCCCGACAAGGGCGTAGCGCGAGATTTATCTCGCATTTGTGGAGAGGTGAGGGGCGCGAGGGGACGAGGCGCGAGGCAAGAGGGCCCGACAAGGGCGTAGCGCGAGATTTATCTCGCATTTGTGGAGAGGTGAGGGGCGCGAGGGGGCGAGGCGCGAGGGAGCGAGGGGCAAGGCGAGAGGGGACGAGGCGAGGGGTGATACCAATGACGATTGACGATGCCGCATGCGTGTCATTCCGAGCGCAGCGAGGAATCTGAGCGGGTCGCGCACGACCCCTCGCGCTGCTCAGGGTGACCATGCCGGATGGTCACAGGGAATTGGTATGAGAGGGGCGAGGCGCGAGGGACGAGGCGAGAGGAGCAACTCCCATCGCACAGTGTACAATACTCCTGCTACGGCAACAAGAGAGGTGAAGGGAGAGGACAGGGAAACATGGATCAACTTCCATTCCGCAAGCCGGGGCGCTTCTACCGTGGTAATCTGCACACCCATTCCACCGTCTCCGACGGTGAATTGTCGCCGGAGGACGTTGTCGCCGCCTATCGCGTGCAGGGGTACGATTTTCTGGCGCTGACCGACCATTTTCTGCCGCAGTACCATTTTCAGATCACCGATACCCGCCCGTTTCGCAGCGCGCACTTCACCACGCTCCTCGGCGCAGAATTGCACGCCCCACAGACATCTGCCGGTCGGTTGTGGCACATTGTTGCGGTTGGACTGCCACTCGACTTTGAACCGACCGCGCCGGACGAGACCGGACCGACGCTCGCAGCCCGCGCTGCCGCCGCCGGCGCCTTCGTCGGCATTGCGCATCCCGCCTGGTATACGTTGACCCTCGACGATGGGTTGTCCCTCGACGCCGCGCACGCCGTCGAGGTGTTCAATGCAACCGCCGCCTGGGATAATGATCGCGGCGATAGCTGGCATTTCAGCGATATGCTGCTGGCAAACGGGAAGCGGTTGCTGGCATATGCCGCCGATGATGCGCATTTCTCCATTCGTCCCGATACATTCGTGGCATGGGTGCAGGTGCGCGCGGGGGAACTATCCCCCGAAGCGCTTCTGGATGCGCTGAAGAGTGGTGCGTTCTATTCCTCCCAGGGACCGCAGATCGACGATGTGGATATCGATGATCGACGGGTTGCGGTGCGCTGTTCCCCGGCGCGCGCCGTGTTCGTCTCTGGTCCTGACGAGCGCTCACAGCGTCAGTTGGGGCAGGCGATCACAGTGTGTGAACTGCCCATCCCATGGATCCACGAGGTTCCATACATCCGGGTGACGGTGGTGGATGATGCCGGACGAAAGGCATGGACTAATCCCATCTGGCTGGGCTGACGCAAGCGTGATCCCGCTGCTCGCCATCGTTGGTCCGACTGCTGTCGGCAAGACGGCGCTGAGTCTGCACCTGGCGCGGTTGTTCGACGGTGAGATTGTCTCTGCCGACTCGCGCCAGGTCTACCGCTGGATGGACATTGGCACTGCCAAGCCAACACCGGCCGAGCGCGCTACCGTGCCCCATCACCTGATCGATGTCGTCGATCCCGATGAAGATTTTTCGCTGGCGCTGTATCAGGACATGGCAACCGCAGCAATTGCCGATATTGCAGCACGTGGGAAGTTGCCGCTGCTGGTCGGAGGAACCGGTCAATATCTGGCGGCGGTGTTGCAGGGATGGCAGTTGCCGCGAGTCGCCCCACGCCCCGACATTCGCGCCGCGCTCGAACGGCAGGCATCGGAACAGGGAGGAGAGGCGCTCTATGCGCGTCTCAAGGAGGTCGATCCGATTGCGGCTGCTCGTATTCTTCCGGGCAATGTGCGCCGCATTATTCGCGCGCTCGAAGTCTATGAGGCGACCGGCATACCGATCTCCGAGCAGCGTTCGGTGCAACCGCCACCCTACCGTATCACGACCATCTGGCTGACTCTGCCGGCGCCGGTGTTGTACGCCCGCATCGACGCGCGCGTTGAGGCGATGATGGCTGCCGGATTGCTCGACGAAGTGCGCGGATTGTTGGAGCGCGGCTATCACTGGAATCTACCCTCGATGTCGGGGCTCGGGTACCGCGAATTTCGTCCGTACTTCGAGGGGCGCGCCACGCTCGAAGAGGCAGTGACCCGCCTCAAGTACGACACGCATACCTTCGCGCGTCGCCAACCCGCCTGGTTCCGCCGCCTGCCCAACATCGTCACCCTGCCCGCCGATGCGCCCGACCTGCTGCAACGCGCGGAAGCGATTGTGCGGCAAACATTCGATTCATCGTAGCGGCGCTCTTCGGTGGATGACCTTTTGTGATCCACGAAGCGCACGAAGAGGCACGAAGGAAAAGAACATTTCTCTGCCAGCAGCCCCCGATAGCGCGCCTCTTTACTGTGCGCTTTCGCGCCCTTCGTGGATCGTCTTGAAATCCATGAAGGGCGCGAAAGCAAGTGAAGAAAGCCACACAAAACTACGCCGTAAAGATTGGACTTGCCTGCGTTGTGATACTCATGGTCCGTAGACTCATAGGCTGAGACTGTGTTATATATTGTTTATGAGTCAGAAAGAAGACATCCTGAAACGTTTCGGCGCACGAGTACGGGTATTACGTCTGAGCAGAGGGCACTCACAGGAGTCTTTCGCCGAAAAGTGTGGAATGGACCGAACATACATTGCCTGATCGATATCAGAAGCTAACTAATCAATTCCCTGAAGAAATCGTCATCAAGCAGTTTGGAGAATTCTTTACCGAAAAAGAGGAAGTTCTTCATTAGTATCAGGGAAAGGTTTTGGCTTTCCAGATCTATTTGTTGCAATCTGTAAGCGATGCTTGAGTCCTGACCAGCGCTTACGACCCTTTGGCTTGCGGAACACCAAAAAATAGGGGTGATTCTTTCTAGCGTGAGCTTGAGTGAGTATTCGGCTCACTCCTGGCTTTCCATTTCGCATCACAACAAACAAATCCTCAGTAACGAAGCCATAGGTTTGTAATTCGTTGATGATCTCGACGTGTGTTAGACGTTGTTGATTAGCGCAAACCTCATCCTGACATTTGACAATGTAGATGCCGTCTCGCTTGAGCACACGCCATGCCTCGGAAGCAGCAGTAAAGTAGAGGTCTAGCACTGCCTCGTGATACTTTTTCTCGGAATTGGTCTGATTATTTTTGTAGTAGCTTTCATAGTTCTGGTGGTTGACGTGGGCAGTGTGGTCCTTCGCGTTCTTTGTGGAGGGCAACCCTTAACGCTCGTCCTCTCGTATCGTCCAGATCGCCCATGCCGACAGCGCATACGCCACGAGTGACGCTGCCAGCGCTGGCGTGAAGCCGTAGGTCACCTGAATCTGTCCGCTGACCCACGCCGACGCCGACCAACCAAGCGACCAGAGAACGCTCAACAGACTGATAGCAACCCCACGCTGTCGCGCCGGCGTCAACTGCATCACCAGCGCGTCATTCAGCGGGTAACTGGCGGCAATGAACGCGCCGCGCAGCATGTACCCCACCACAACAACCGGCAACGCGGGCGCGAACATGAGCGCAACGGCGAAAACGGCGCCAAACCGGAGCGTGCCGGCAGCGCGCCGCAATCCCATCCGCGCTGCGACCGGCGCGCCCAGGAGCGCCCCAAGCCCCATGCCAAGCGCCCCCATCGCCAGCATCACCCCGACGACCGCGTCGTTCAGTCCGAAAACGGTGCGGAAGAAAAGGTTCTGGAACGGCAGGAACAGACCGCCGCCAATCCCCAGCAAGAGCGAAGGAAGCGCAAAACGCAACAAACGGAGCGGACTCGCAGGTCGCTGTGGTTCTACGGCAACCGTCGCGGCTGTCTCAGTCGCAACAGGACGAGCGCGAAACCCGACCAGTACCGGCGCCACCGAGACGAATCCCAGCACAACAACGACCGATAGCGCCAGACGATAGGCGTCGGTGTCGCGCGCATCAACATCCAGGAACAGCGCCGCTGCTCCAGGCAGCAATCCACCGACGCTACTGCCGACCAGACCGATGATCAGCCCTGCCGATGCATTCATGCCGAACACCGTCGCCCGTTCCTCAGCGCTGGTGATGCCGGTCAACAGCGGCACGACCGCCGTCAGCGCCAGCACATTCGCCGCGCCTGCCAGAAAGACAAAAAGAATGAGCGCCCACAGTTGCGATACCATCAACAGCAGCGCATAGGCGACCCCAAAGCCAATAGCCCCTGCCACAAGCAGCATTCGCGCGCCAAACCGGTCAATCAGAACGCCAAGCGGCAGACCAAGCAACGCCCCCGCGCCGCGATACACCGTCGCCATCAGGCCGGCGGTGTCGGCGCCATACCCCAGGCTCACCAGGTAGAAGTTGAAGAGCAGATCGGCGATGCTGCCAGCCAGCCCGAAGAGCAGACTGTGCGCCAGAACGCGCCAGACCTGCGGTGAAATCCGCGCCATCGTCGCGCGGGCGCGGGCGGCGAATGAAAACACACATCCCCCTTTCAGCCATACAGAACACGTAATGTCTCCTCCGCGCAGCGATCCCACGTAAACTGTGCAGCGCGCCGATACCCGCGCTGGCGCAACTCCTGTCGCAGCGCTGCATCGCAGACGAGGCGAACCATACCCTCCGCAATCGCTCCCGTGTCGAGCGGATCGACGATCAATGCCGCGTCGCCCGCCACCTCCGGCAGCGACGAACTGTTCGACGTCAGCACCGGCGCGCCACACGCCATTGCTTCGAGCACCGGCATCCCGAACCCTTCGTACAGCGACGGAAAGACAAACGCCAGCGCCCCGTGATAGAGCGCCGGCAGATCGTCGTCCGCCACATACCCGACGAACCGCACACGATCGGCGATGCCGACTTCAGCAGCGCGCCGCGCAATGCCTTCACTCAGCCAGCCACGTTTGCCGGCAATGACCAGGATTGGCGCCATACCGCAGCCCGTCAATCGCCTGCTGGCATCCGCAAAGGCTGCTATGACCCGCGCCAGATTCTTGCGTGGTTGCACCGTGCCGACATACAGAAAATACGGTTCGTCCCCGCCGGTAATCGCTCGCGTTCGCGACGAGTCGGCAAGCGCGCGACGAAACCGCTCCGCCACCCCATGATGCACAACCGTGATGCGGTTCGGTGAGACCCCTGCCAGCCGCACAAGGTCGTTGCGCGTCGCTGCGGAAACAGCGATAAGATGGCTGGCAGCGCGCGCGCTCCAGATCGTCGACATCTGGAGATAGAGCCGTTGCGCTGCCGTGTGCGCCTCCGGGTAGCGCACATACCCCAGATCGTGAACCGTCACCACCGTGCGCATCCGGCGGACGAGCGGCGCGCCGAGCGGTAAGACATGCGCCGGAATAAACAGCACATCCGGCGGATGCCGCAGCACCTCACCCGACAGCCGCACATGCGTCCAGAGACGCGGCAGCGGAATGCAACGCACCGTCATATTCGCTCCGAGCGACGGTAATCGTGCAGGTGGTTGGTTGCAATAGAGCGTGTAGGTATTGACCGCGTCGCGTCGCGCGATCGCCGCCACCACTTCACCGGTATAGTGCTCAGTTCCGGTGCGCGCTATTGTTGCCATTCGGCTGATGTCGATGCCTATGCGCATATCGTTGCTCTGACCACTGTGCTATAATAGTATCGGATCCGCTGCGCGCCCGGCGTCTCTTGCGCTTCCCTCTTCCCATACCAGGAGGACGTTTCCAGTCATGTGGCTCTTCGACACACTGCGCGGTCAGAAAGCCGAGTTGCTCATCCCGCGCGACCGCCCGCTCACCTTGTACGTGTGCGGTGTCACGCCCTACGATACGACGCATGTCGGTCATGCTCATACGTTTCTGATCTTCGATGTGCTTATTCGCTACATTCGTCACTGTGGCGGCACAGTTCGCTATTGCCAGAATACCACTGATGTCGATGATCCGTTGTTCGAGCGCGCTGCGCGCGACGGCATTCCCTGGGACGAACTGGCGCGCCGTGAAACGGAACAATTTGTCAAAGATTGCCAGGCGCTCAATCTGATTCCGCCCGACTTCTTTCCAAAAGCGTCGGAAGAAATCGCCACGATGATCCCGATCATCGAGCGTTTGGTTGAGTTGGGCCACGCCTACGTGCGCAACGGCAACGTCTATTTCGATGTCTCCACCGAACCAACCTACGGCGCAATGGCGCGGGTGGACGGCTACGAAGCATTGCTGGCGCTGGCAAACGAACGTGGCAACAACCCGAACGACCCGCTCAAAGACGATCCGCTCGACTTTGTGCTCTGGCAGCGCAGCCGTCCCGGCGAACCGACCTGGCCCAGCCCTTGGGGAAGGGGGCGCCCCGGCTGGCACATCGAATGCACTGCAATGGCCACGCGCTACCTCGGTCCGCAAATCGATATTCACGGCGGCGGGCGTGACCTGATCTTCCCCCACCATCCGTCTGAGATCGTTCAGACCGAACCGTACACCGGCAAGCGCCCATTTGTGCATTTCTGGGTCCATGGAGGACTGGCATGGCTCGATGGTCAGAAGATGAGCAAATCGCTCGGCAATCTGGTCTTTATCAAGGATGCGCTTCAGCAGCACAGCGCCGATGCGTTGCGCTGGTATCTCCTCTCCTTCCCCTACCGTGACGATTTTGAATACGTCCGGTCGGACGTACCGCTGGCGGTGCAACAGGTTGAACGGCTCACAGCGGCGCTCGCAGCGCAGGGCGATTCAAAAGGTGAGCCGTTGAACGCGGAACCGTTCTATCAGACATATTTTGCCGCTCTCGACAATGACCTGGATACGCCGAAGGCGCTGGCACAGATCGGCGCATTGAGCAACGCCATTCTCGAAGCAGCGTCGTCAGGCTACAATGTCGTTGGCGCACAATCGGCACTGCGCGAGATGGCGCACGTCTTCGGGTTCTGGGCAGCGGCATAAGCAGAGGAGATCAGCGTGTCCAATCCGTATGCTCCCAACAGTGATGAACTGTCTGAATTGCTGCGTATTGGCGCAATCAAACTTGAACGAACGGCAGGCATCCCCACTTGGGAAGCGCAACCCGGTTCACGTCACCACATGATAGTTGACCGGATCCGGGCGTCAATTGCGCCATTGGCTGACAGGAGCAGCGCGTGCATGTGTTATCACCTTGCCGACGTTGCGATCCGTTTTCCCGATGGTTCGCTCAAGCGACCCGATATTGCCGTCTTTTGCGAACCGCCGCCAGCCCAGGATACAGCACTGACCGTCTTGCCTGTCGCGGTTATCGAAGTGATCAGCGCAGGATACGAGTAGAAAGACGTTGTGCTCAACCCGCCATTCTATCTGGGGCATGGATTGCGCGACGTTGTCATTGTCGATCCGCACGCGCAGCGGGTCACGCATTACACCCCAACCGGCGCATCCACACGTCCCTCTCCAACGACACTAAACCTCGAATGTGGATGTTGCTGTGCCATTCCGTGAACGTTGCAACCGCCACCGACCGTGAGTGGCTTCCCGACCGGTTTGCTCTGCATTCTGCACGTGCTCACTGTCGACGCCAGCAGAGCCGCTTTACCAACGGGCGCGTCTGCTGTGTAGACAAGACGTTGCACGCTGCGCGCGCGAGCATTGACGAAGCAGGGTTCATAGCGGCTATCAGGGAAGCATATCAAAAGCGAAAGGTGTGCAGCCTGCACCATCTGCACACCCCCTCGGCTCTGTTCCTGCGCAAGCAAGGAGACCGGGCAACGATTTCCAAGGCGACTACTTGATCTCGACCGTTGCGCCCGCCTCGACCAGTTTCGCCTTTGCCGCTTCCGCCTCTTCCTTGCTGACGCCTTCCTTCACCGGCTTGGGCGCGCCTTCGACCAGGTCCTTTGCCTCTTTCAGACCCAGGTTCGTCAATTCACGCACCGCCTTGATAACCTGAATCTTGTTCGGACCGACGGCCGACAGAATGACGTCGAACTCCGTCTTCTCCTCGACGGCGGGCGCGGCTGCGGCGCCGCCATCACCTGCGGCAGGCGCGGCTGCGGCTGCGGGCATCACCATTCCGCCCATCGGCATCACCGGAGCGGCGGCGGTCACACCCCAGCGCGACTCCAGTTCCTTCTTCAGTTCCACCAATTCGAGGACGTTCAGCGCCTCGATACTCGCAATGACCGACTCGACCTTCTCGCTAGCCATAGGTGTTGTCTCTCCTTCGTGATAACGTATCTGGATTCATTGTGGTCCTGTAGATTCTGCTGACGCAGACACAGAGACGTTACGATGTTGACGACGGCTGCAACTGATCGACGCGTGCCTGAAGCGCATAGAGAATGCTCTTCGACGTGGCATCGAGCAGATTAACAATATCGTTGACCGGCGCGGCAATGATGCCTGCCAGTCCGGTGACCGGCGCTGCCAGTCCGCCGAGCACCTGCGCCCGCACTTCGTCCTTCGTTGGCAGCGTGGCAACGACATCGAGCACATTCTCTTTGAGGAGCGTTGTGCCAAGCAATCCGCCACGCACTGTAATTTTCTTCGGACCGCGGTTGAACTCATTGATCGCCCTGACGAACTTTGGCACATCGTCATAGGCAAACGCCAGAGCCGTCGGTCCTTCGAGCAGCGGCTCAATCGCCTCGTGACCCGTCTCACGCGCGGCGATCCGCGTTAATGTATTCTTCGCCACCACAAATTCCGCGCCGCTTTCGCGCAATTTTTTACGCAGGTCGGTCATATCGGCAACCGAGAGACCGCGGTAGTCGGCCACAACGGCTACCTGCATACGCTCAAGACGTTGCTTCAGGTCGGCGACAGTTTCGATCTTACGTTGGGTTGGCACTGATTTCACCTCCTTTCCGCCATAAAAAACGCGGGTTGCCGCACACAAACGCAGCAACCCACGAACCCATGCATCGCATGGTCTCAGGAAGCTGCCTCGGCGGGCGGCACGCAGCCATTAAGCACACGCACCCGCTGTCTGCGGCGCTCGACTATTCACCTGTATGCCGAAACGATTCCGGCAATGCTCCGTGCGATAACGGCTCCTCTGAACCAACCGTTTCAGACTGCTGGTTTCATCGCCTGTGCTGCCGATGGATCGACTCGAATACCAGGACTCATCGTACTGGTAAAGGTCACACTCCTGATATACGTCCCTTTTGCGGCAGCCGGACGCGCCGCTTTGACCGCCTCCATCAGCGCAGCAATATTCTCATAAATCTGCGGCTCATTGAAACTCAGTTTCCCAACCGCCACGTGCAGCAGACCGGTTTTATCATTGCGGAACTCAACACGCCCACCGCGCACCTCACGGATCGTGCGCGGCAGGTCCTCAGGTTGAACGACCGTCCCACTCTTTGGGTTCGGCATCAACCCGCGCGGACCGAGCTTCCGCCCGATGCGCCCGACTTTCCCCATCATATCGGGAGTCGCAATCGCAATGTCGAAATCGAAGAAATTCTCCTTATCGATCCGGGCAATCAGGTCATCGGCGCCGACAAAATCAGCGCCCGCCTCACGCGCAGCCTGCGCCGCCTCACCCTGAGCAAACACCAGCACCCGCACCGTCTTGCCGGTGCCGTGCGGCAGAGAAACCGTCGTGCGGATCGTCTGATCAGCGTGACGCGGATCAATGCCCAGCCGCAGATGGACTTCGACGGTTGGATCGAACGTCGTAAACGACGTTTCCTTCAGCAGTTTGATCGCCTCTTCCGGTGTATAGAGGCGCTGCCGATCAATCTTCTTGAGCGCCTCAAGGTACTTTTTTCCGTGTCGGCGTGGCATACTCAACTCCCTGTGGTGCAAACGGGGGAACCCCTCCCACACATCAGCGACTACTCGACGATTTTGATCCCCATACTGCGCGCCGTGCCGGCGATAATCTTCTCGGCGGCTTCGATGCTCTGCGCATTCAGATCGGACATTTTCTGCTCAGCCACCTGCCGCAGTTGTTTTGCCGTAATCGTGCCGGCAATCTTGCGGTTCGGCGTGCCGGAGCCTTTTTCGATACCTGCCGCTTTGCGCAGCAGATCGGCGGCCGGCGGCGTTTTCAGCGTAATCGTGAACGAACGATCCGAATAGATCGTCACTTCGACCGGAATGATACTTCCCGCCTGTGACGCAGTCTTCTCGTTATACTCCTTGACAAACGCCATGATATTGATGCCGTAACCACCCAACGCCGGACCAACCGGCGGCGCTGGAGTCGCCTTACCGGCGGGCAGTTGCAGCTTCACGACCCCGGTAACCTTTTTGGCCACAGAGCGCTCCTTCGCACAACTATTCGACCAGGCGCGTCACCTGAAGGAAGTCCAGTTCGACCGGCGCCTCACGACCGAAGAACGAGACCAGCACCCGCACACGACCACGCTCGTGGTCAATTGCGTCCACGATCCCCTCGAAGTCGGTGAACGGACCATCCGTAATCTTGACCGCCTGACCAACCTGATAACTCACCTTCACCTTAGGCGCTTCCTGTTCCATCTGCTTCAGGATCGCCTTCACCTCTTCTTCTTCAAGCGGCGTCGGCTTATTCCCATGCCCGACGAAACTCGTCACACCCGGCGTATTGCGAACGACATACCAGGAGTTGTCGTTCATTTTCATCTGCACCAGCACATATCCAGGAAACACCTTTTTCTGAACTGTGCGGCGCTGACCATTTTTGATTTCAATTTCCTCTTCCGTCGGCACGATGACGTTGAAAATCTGATCACGCATTTCCATCGTCTCAATGCGATGGAGCAGGTTTTGCTTCACTTTGTTCTCATAGCCGGAGTAGGTATGAATCACATACCAGCGACGATCATCATCGCGTATCTCCGACTCGGGCTGGATTTCCTGTTCTTTTTTCTCTTCAGTCACGGCTTTCCTCGCCTCCGAAGTCGCTACAGCGTCGCAACCGCATTTTGCAGCAGAAGCAGCAGCCATGAGAAGAGGGCATCCGCTGCAAACAGAATGGCGCTCATCACTGCTGACAGCAAAATAACAACCACCGTCAGACGGATTGTTTCTTCGCGGGTGGGCCAGACAACTTTCCGCATCTCCGCGCGCGACTCGCGCAGTGGTTGCACGATAGCATTCTGAAACGCGCGCGCCAGCGCATTCTGTGATTCTTTATCTTTATCCTTAACAACCGTCATTATCGAGCATGCTTTCTACCAGCAGACACACCCTGCTGATACATAAATCAGGCGTCTACCAGGGCCCAACAGGAACGCAGGCCGCAGCAGACGCCTGGATTGCATGACGCATCGCCTAATCAACAATCGCCGAGACGACGCCAGCGCCGACGGTGCGTCCGCCTTCGCGGATGGCGAAGCGCAACCCTTCCTCAATCGCCACCGGCACGATCAACTCCACCAGCATCTCGATGTTATCGCCCGGCATCACCATCTCCACCCCCGCCGGCAGGCTGATCGCCCCCGTCACGTCCGTCGTCCGAATGTAGAACTGCGGTCGGTACCCCGGAAAGAACGGCGTATGCCGCCCCCCTTCCTCCTTCTTCAGCACATACACATTCGCCTTGAACTTCGCGTGCGGCTTGATCGACCCCGGCGCCGCCAGCACCTGCCCGCGCTCCACTTCCGTCCGCTCGATGCCGCGCAGCAGCACCCCCACGTTATCCCCCGCGATCCCTTCGTCGAGCGTCTTCTGGAACATCTCCACCCCGGTCACCACCGTCTTCTTCGGCGCCTCGTGGCTCATCCCGACAATCTCGACCGTATCCCCCATCTTCACCTTGCCGCGCTCGATCCGCCCCGTCACCACCGTCCCGCGCCCTTTGATGCCGAACACATCTTCAATCGGCATCAGGAACGGCTTATCGACTTCGCGCACCGGCGTCGGGATGTACTCGTCCACCGCGTTCATCAAGTCGAGAATGCACTGATACTCCGGCGCGTTGATGTCGGTCGACGCGCTTGAGAGCGCCGCGAGCGCGCTGCCGCGAATAATCGGAATCTCGTCGCCGGGGAAGCCGTGATTGCTGAGCAATTCGCGCAGTTCGAGTTCGACGAGTTCGAGCAGTTCCTCATCGTCCATCATATCGACCTTATTGAGGAACACGACCATCGCCGGCACCTGCACCTGGCGCGCCAGCAGCACGTGCTCGCGCGTCTGCGGCATCGGACCGTCGGGCGCCGAGACGACCAGGATGGCGCCGTCCATCTGCGCCGCGCCGGTGATCATATTCTTGATATAGTCGGCGTGCCCCGGACAATCGACGTGCGCATAGTGGCGCTTGGCGGTCTGATACTCGACGTGGCGAATGGCGATGGTGATGCCGCGCGCGCGCTCTTCAGGCGCGTTATCGATCTGGTCGTAGGAGACGAACTGCGCCGCGCCTTGCAGGGCGAGCACCTTGGTGATCGCGGCGGTCAGCGTCGTTTTGCCGTGGTCCACGTGGCCGATGGTGCCGACGTTGACGTGTGGCTTGGTGCGCTCAAACTTCTGCTTTGCCATGGGTGTGTCCTGCTCCTTAAACTGTCAGGCGCGGCGCTGATCACCGCCGCCCGGCTGGAGCCCATGACGGGACTCGAACCCGTGACCTCGTCTTTACCAAAGACGTGCTCTACCTGCTGAGCTACATGGGCATACGAACATAAGAATGAGAATGTAGAATTGAGAAACAACACCGCCCTGCTCTCAACTCTACATTCTCAGTCGAACTGGTGGGCCGGGCTGGATTCGAACCAGCGAAGGCGTTAAGCCAGCAGATTTACAGTCTGCCCCGGTTGGCCACTTCGGTACCGACCCAATGCACAGCACGCCACATATCGTGGCGGATATGCATTATACGACAGTCATAGACGCCTGTCAAACCGGAGGCGCTCTCCGTTCGACGCGCAACCGACCCCCATCATTCACCGGGTTTGGAACCGGTTGACCGGTCAGCGCCGCAACCAGGTTCGTCGCCGCCACCACTGCCATGCGGGTGCGGGTGGCGACCGTGGCGCTGCCGATGTGCGGCGTCAGCACCACATTGGGCAACGTCAGCAATGGATGATCGGCGCCAATCGGCTCGCGCTCGAACACGTCGAGACCGGCAGCCCACGGACGACCGCGCTGCAATGCGTCGATCAGTTCCGCTTCACGAATGACCGGACCCCGTGAAGCATTGACGAAGACCGACGTCGGCTTCATCAGCGCAAATTCGCGCGCCCCAAACATCCCGCGCGTCTCCGGCGTCAGCGGAACCATAACCACCACGACATCCGATTCGGTCAGCAGATCATCGAGGTTCGGCACATAGCGGATGGCTGCGCCGGGAGTCGCGCGGATCTGCGCCTCGAGCGCTGGCGACGGATGACGGTTGTGGTACAGGATCGGCATCCCAAAGCCAACTGCGCGCCGCGCCACCGCCGCCCCGATCCTGCCCGCGCCGACGATGCCGAGCGTTGCGCCATGCACGTCCTGCCCGACCATGAACATCGGTGACCAGGTGCTCCATCCACCGGCGGCAATCAACCGATGCCCCTCGACGACCCGCCGCGAAGCCGCCAGAATGAGCGCCCAGACCAGATCGGCAGTCGTTTCGGTCAGGACATCGGGGGTGTTGGTGAGCAGCACCCCGCGTGCTGTGAGCGCCGGCAGATCGACATTGTCGTAGCCGACTGCCATATTCGCAACCACCTTCAAGCGCGGCGCAGCGTCGAGCAACTCGACGTCCACCCGATCGGTCAGCAGCGTGAGAATGCCATCCACCTCGGCAACCGCGCGCAGGAGCGTCTCACGCGGCACGGGCAATGCTTCGTCGTCCCAGAACGTCGTCTCGCAGGCGGCGGTCACAATATCAACTGCCGCCTGTGGCAGACGACGCGTGAGGTATACGCGGGGTCTCATAGTTGTCCAGCGGGGTCAGTGAAACGACTTCAAGACGCAGGGTACGGGCAGGGGTGGCGCAGTTGGGCAATTCGCGCGTATTCCAGACACGCTTCCAGTATGCAGGATGCTGCCAATTCGGTTGCATTTCGCGCCGCCAACTGATCGTGATTGGAACACCGTGGTTCGGATCGTACTCGATGGCGCCGACCCGCACACGGTGGCAGAAACAGTCCTGTTTCGAGGGGAAGCACTCAGGTCCGGCTTCCAGTCGCGCACTTAACTCGAACAGACGATCCACCGTCAGCGACGAGAGCCACGACGAGTTACACGTATCACGCACGACATACTGCCGGGTTCCACGCACCTCGATCTCCTGTGCGCACGTGCGACCGGCGAAGAACGCCCGCACCACGATATGATAGGAGGTGATCGACTGTGCCTTCCAGACCTGCTGCGCCACCTCCCGACGTTCGATGTAGGTCGCCGGTATTGCTCCGCTTGCCATCAATCCGAGGCTCAGGGCAGCGAACGCAACAACCCAGCCAGTGCGCCAGCGGCGCGCGCGCAACAGTGTCTCTCGCATACCGGCTTCTCCATGTCTGGATGAAGGGATGTATTTCGAGGGTATACTGAAAGTGTACAATAATTGGAGAGGAATTGTCAATGTATGAAAGAGGAGACGACGATGTCCGATTCGCTCGCTGCCTTCCGCAAAGCCTACGAAGAGTGGGAGCGCACCGTGCTGCACCCAACGCTCGAGCGCACACCCGAACGCGACGCTGACTTTACAACGGTCTCAGGGGCGCCGGTCAACCGCCTCTACACCCCTCTCGACCTGGAAGGAACCGATCCGCTGCACGACATTGGACTGCCGGGCGCCTATCCGTTCACCCGTGGCATTCACCCGACCGGGTATCGCGGCAAACTCTGGACGATGCGCATGTTTGCCGGATTCGGCAGCGCCGAGGAAACCAACGCACGCTTCCGCTATTTGCTCGACCAGGGACAAACCGGTCTCTCGATTGCATTCGATATGCCGACGCTCTACGGGCGCGACACCGATGATCCGCTGGTGCCTGGCGAGTTTGGCAAGTGTGGCGTAGCCGTCTCTTCGCTTGCCGACATGGAGATCCTGCTCGATGGGCTGCCGCTCGACGAGATCAGCACATCGATGACGATCAATTCACCGGCTGCGATCATCTGGGCGATGTATCTGGTCGTGGCGGAGAAACGCGGCATTTCCTGGGACAAACTGCGCGGCACGCTCCAGAACGACATCCTGAAGGAATACATTGCCCAGAACGAGTATATCTTCCCACCAGAGCCATCGATGCGCCTGGTGGTGGACACTATCGAGTTTTCGACGCGCTACGTGCCGCAGTGGAACCCGGTGTCGATCAGCGGTTACCATATCCGCGAAGCGGGCGCAACCGCCGCTCAGGAACTGGCGTTCACCCTCGCCGACGGTCTCGCATATGTGCAGGCAGCCATTGAACGCGGTCTGCATGTCGATGAATTTGCGCCACGGCTCAGTTTCTTCTTCAACGCGCACAACGACTTGTTTGAGGAAGTGGCGAAGTACCGCGCAGCGCGGCGTATCTGGGCGCGCACATTGCGCGAACGATTTGGCGCGCAGAACCCGCGTTCGCTCTGGCTACGCTTCCATGCGCAGACGGCGGGATGTTCGCTCACGGCGCAGCAACCGGAGAATAATATCGTGCGCACGGCCATCCAGGCGCTTGCCGCTATCCTTGGCGGTTGCCAGTCGCTCCACACGAATTCGATGGATGAAGCATTGGCGCTGCCTTCCGAAAAAGCCGTCACTATTGCGCTGCGCACCCAGCAGATCATCGCCGAGGAGAGCGGCGTCGCCAATACGGTCGATCCACTCGGCGGCTCGTATTTCGTCGAGACGTTGACCAACCGCATGGAAGCGGAGTGTCTTGCCTATTTCCGCCGCATCGAGGAACTCGGCGGCGTCATCCCCGCCATCCGTCGCGGTTTCTTCCAGGCGGAAATTGCCGATGCCGCCTACCGCTATCAGTGTGAGATCGACTCTGGACGGCGCGGTATTATCGGCGTCAATCGATATGCGGTGAAAACGCCGCTCGAAATCCCGATCCTCGAAATGGATCCGCATGGCGAGGCGCGTCACCTGGAGCGCCTGAATCGCGTGCGCGCAACCCGCGACAATGCGCGCGTGCACCAATGCCTGGCAGCGCTGCGCGAAGCGGCGATGGGGCAGGAGAACCTGATGCCGCCGATCCTCGATTGTGTGCGCGCGTATGCCACCATTGGCGAAATGTGCGACGTGCTGCGCGATGTGTTTGGCGTCTACCGTGAAATGGTCGTGGTGTGATACCAATGACGATTGACGATGCCGCATGCGGGTCATTCTGCGCGCCGCGACGGGTCATTCTGCGCGCCGCGACGGGTCATTCCGCGCGCCGCGACGGGTCATGCCGAGCCCTTCGCTTCGCTCAGGGTAAACGCAGCGCGGAATCTGAGCGGGTCGCGCACGACCCCTCGCGCTGCGCGGGGTGACCATGCCGGATGGTCACCGGTCATTGGTATGATATGGACCGCCAGACACTGTTACCTAACGGTATGGTATACTGTTAGGTAACAGTATGCGCCATTATCGTCACACCCATGTCGTCGACGACAACACTCTCCTCCAGGCGAACGGGAGCGACGCCATTCCGCTTGGTTCGCCCGCCTGGTATGCCTGGCTGAACGACGACCAGACCACCTCCTTCGTGTACCGCAGCGCACGTGGCGGATTTACAGCGCGCCGCGAACGTCAGCGCAATGGCTGGTACTGGTATGCCTACCGACGCATCGGTGGAAGATTGCGCAAACGCTATCTGGGGCGCGCCGGCGATCTCAACGCCGAACGACTGCGCCGTGTCGATATGGCGTTCATCAACGGCGAGACGCCAACGCATGCGCCATACCATTCCAGCGATCAGGCGCTGACAACTGCCAACCGACTGCGTCCACCGCCGCCGCGCCCGTCGTTGATTGCCCGCCCTCGCCTGATCGAGCGCATCGATGATACGCTTCACGCCGCGCTCACCCTGATCTCTGCTCCAGCCGGGTTTGGGAAGACGACTCTGCTCACCGAATGGGCGCTGCACGTGCAGAGCGCAGCCCGCGCAGCAGTCGCATGGATCTCGCTCGACGCGACCGATGATGATCCGGTGCGTTTCTGGAGCGCGATAACACTGGCGTTGAGCGTCGTTCGCACTGACATTGGCGCCCATGCACGCTCACTCCTGGAGTCGCCGCAGCGCCCGCCGCATATGCTGCTGGCGCATGCCCTGCTTGTCGATCTGAACGCGGTGGCAGCGCCGATCATCGTTGTGCTCGACGATTATCACCTGATCACCTCAGCGGAGGTACACGAATCGCTGACGACGTTCATCGAACATCTGTCGCCGCACGTACACCTGGTCATCGCCACACGCGCCGATCCGCCGCTGCCGCTGGCGCGCTGGCGGGTGCGCGGGCGCCTGGCTGAACTGCGCGCTGCCGATCTGCGCTTCACCACCGAAGAGGCTGCGGCTTTCCTTCACTCAACCATGGGGCTGGATTTGCCACTCGACGTGATTCGTGCGCTTGAGGACCGCACCGAGGGATGGGTGGCGGCGCTGCAACTGGCGGCGCTTTCCATCCGTGATCGCGCCGATGTCGAGGGGTTCATCCGGCGATTCGCCGGAAGCCACCGGGCGATTGTCGATTACCTTGCCGAAGAGGTCATCGGTCGGCAACCGGATCACATCCAGACATTCCTGCTGCGCACATCTATCGTTGATCGCATGTCGGCGGAGTTGTGCGATGCGCTGCTCACACCTGCCGCAGATGAACCGGGTGCAACAATCCCGGCGCAGGCAATGCTCGACCACCTGGAACGCGCGAACCTGTTCGTGACGCCGCTCGACGAAGAGCGACGCTGGTATCGCTATCATCATCTCTTTGCCGAAATGCTGCGCGACCGGTTGCAACGCACTCAGCCGGCGCTGGTTGCAGAACTCCATCGGCGCGCTGCGCGCTGGCACCGCGAGGCGGGGTTCGCCGACGCTGCGATCCATCATTTTCTTCAGGCAGGAGATGCCGCCAACGCCGCCGATGTCATTGAAGCAATCGCCAACGCGACCCTCTGGGAGCAGGGCGATGCGCAGACGCTTCTGCGCTGGATCGCCGCATTGCCCGATGACACTGTTCTGGCGCGTCCGCGTCTGGCGCTCGATCAGGTGTGGGCATTGCTGGCAAGCATTCAATTCGATGCAGCAGAAGCACGCGCCGCTGAACTTGACCATGTGCTGACTCGGCGAGATGCCCAAATGCGATCAATCGTCATTGGTGAACTGGCGGCGGTGCGTTCGGTTGCTGCGCGCGTGCGCGGGGATGTGCCGCGCGCACTGGAGTACGCCACGCATGCGCGCGATCATCTGGCAAGCATCGATTGCAGCCTGGCGCGCGCGATTGCCGTCATGAACCTCGTAGAAGCCCGCCTGATGCAGGGCGATCTGTCGAGCGCGGAACAGCTCTGTGACGAATTGCGCGTTGCATCGCTGAGCCGCAACCTGGTTATCGCCCTGATCGGGGTATTGTCGCGCTCAGAAGTGTACCGCAATCAGGGTCGGCTCACCGATGCGCGCGCGCTCCTCGATGAAGCGCTACGCCTCCTCGACCGACGCGGCGCTTCGGAACGCCCGATCGTCGCGCTCATCCATGTGGCGCTGGCAGACATTTTCTATGAGCAGAACAGGCTCGATGAAGCGGAATACTACGCAAACCTGGCACTCAGACGCGCAGAACGCTGGTGGAACAACGACATCCTCATCCACAGCACAGGGCTGCTCTCTGCCATCCGTCGGGCGCAGGGCGATGAAGCCGCTGCTGCAAAACTTGCCGAACGAGTCGAGCAACTCAGCCTCGAATACCGGGTTGGATGGATTTCCAATCACACCCTTGCGGGGCGCGCCGAGCGTCTCTTGCGCACCGGTGATCGGCAGGCTGCTGAACGGTGGGCGGCAGGGTGCGGACTCACGCTGGCAGATGATCCACCGCCCGAACGGTTCTACGAATATCTGGTGCTGGCGCGTGTCGCGCTGGCGCGTGGCGAAGGACGCACAGCGCTTCCGTTGATCCGGCGGTTACTGAAACAGAGTGAGGAAGGGCGACATGCCATCCGCATGATCGAAACGTTGAAACTTCTGGCGCTCACGAACCGTCAGATCGGTGATGCCGCCAGCGCGCGCCAGGCGCTCATTCGTGCATTACGCCTCGCTGAACCGGGCGGTCTGGTGCGCACATTCGTTGATGAAGGCGAAGCCATGAAATGGTTGCTCGCCGATTGTGGCGCCTCGATTGCGCCACAGGCACAGCAAGGCGACGGAGATGCGCGTCGTCTTCTGGCGTATGTCGATGATTTGATGGGAATGTTTCGCAGCATACCAACAACCCAAACCGCCTCTCCGCTCGTCCACGCCAACGAGCCGCTCACAGCGCGTGAGATCCAGGTGTTGCGCCTGCTCGCCACCGGGCGCACCGATCAGGAAATCGCCACAAGCCTGGTCATCGCGGTCAGCACCGTGCGATCACATATCAAGCGCATCTACGCCAAAATCAACGCACGCAACCGCACCCAGGCTGCTGCCCGCGCCCACGATCTGGGCATCATCGACTGATACCAAATGACGATTGACGATGCCGCATGCTGGTCATTCCGAGCCCTTCGCTTCGCTCAGGGTAAACGCAGCGAGGAATCCGAGCGGGTTCGCGCCAGACCCCTCGCGCTGCTCGGGGTGACCATGCCAGATGGTCACAGGTCATTGGTATGATACCAATTACGATTGACGATGCCGCATGCGTGTCATTCCGAGCCCTTCGCTTCGCTCAGGGTAAACTCAGCGCGGAATCGGCGCGGGTCGCGCCAGACCCCTCGCGCTGCTCGGGGTGACCATACCGGATGGTCACAGGTCATTGGTATGATTCCCCACCCTCAATCCTTCTTTTTGGTGATGCCTCTGCTCGCCGCGAATGGCAGAATCGCCTCAGTCGGAAGCGTCCGCATTGCATTGCTCGATGGCGCTTCGAGCGCAGAAGCCGAAGCCCTGAGCGAAGCGAAGCGGAATACCAATGACGATTGAAGATGCCGCATGCTGGTCATTCCGAGCCCTTCGCTTCGCTCAGGGTAAGCGCAGCGCGGAATCGGCGCGGGTCGCGCACGACCCCTCGCGCGGCTCGGGGTGACCATGCCGGATGGTCACAGGTCATTGGTAGAAAGGGCGCGACGCGGACGCCGGTCATTCGGCGGGCAGACGCGATGCTGCGCTCCGCTCAGCAGGACGGCAGGCGACGGTCACCCTTGATGTGCAGCGCGCACCCTGAGGTATGCATATGTTTACGATTGATCGCTCACAGGCTTCCTGGAAATATCCTTTTGCGCTGATCTGGATTGGTCAGGCGTTCTCACTCTTCGGCAGCGGGCTGGCTGGCTTTGCTATCGTCTGGTGGCTGACGGCCACTACCGGCTCTGCCACGGTCCTTGCGACCGCAACACTCGCCACGCTTTTGCCGGGCATTCTGATCGGACCGCTCGCCGGAGCGCTGATCGACCGCTGGGATCGACGCGCAGTCATTATGGTCGCCGATCTGACCGGCGCGCTTGGAGCGGCTGCGCTCGCCGTCCTGTTCTGGATCGACGCACTCGCCATCTGGCATGTCTACCTGATTATGGCGTTGCGGTCGCTGGCGGGCGCGTTCCATTGGCCCGCAATGCAGGCATCGATATCGCTCATGGCGCCCGAACGCCATCTGGCGCGCATTGGCGGACTGAGTCAGATGCTTCAGGGGGCAACCAATATTGCTGCACCGCCGCTTGGAGCGTTGCTGATTGCGATCTGGCCCCTGCATGGTCTGATGTTGATTGATGTTGTGACGGCGCTCATCGCAGTGGCAGGCGTCGGTCTGGTGCGTTTCCCGCGCCCGCCGCGAGCCGCGCCTGCTGTCGCTGATGCGCCTGCAACCGGTGTTGTGGCGGAGATGCGCGCCGGACTACGGTATATCTCTCGCTGGCCCGGATTGATGATGGTCATGGGCATGGCGGCATTGATCAATCTGCTCCTGACTCCGGCGTTCTCGCTGTTGCCGATCCTGGTAACCAGGCACTTTCATGGCGAGGCGCTCCATCTTGCCTGGATGAACGCTGCCGAAGGCGCAGGCATCGTTCTTGGCGGACTGATCATCGGCGTATGGGGCGGATTCAGGCGTCGTATGAATACTGTTGTGTTTGGGCTGATTGGGTTAGGCATCAGCATTCTGGCAATCGGCGCTGCACCGGCAACCGCTTTCTTGCCTGCACTCGCCGCAGTAGCAGTGGTCGGCGCTATGTCGCCGGTGGTCAATGCCCCAATGATGGCAATTGTGCAGTCAGTCGTGGCGCCAGAAATGCAAGGGCGTGTCTTCACGGCATTGGGGAGTGTGTCGATGGCAATGACCCCGCTGGGGCTGGTGATTGCCGGTCCGGTCGCTGATGCGTTTGGGGTGCAGGTCTGGTATCTGCTTGGCGGCTGCGCCTGCCTGCTTATGACCCTTCTGGTTCTTGGCATTCCCGCCGTGCGCGATCTGGAGGATCGTCCGCGCGACAGCGGGAGAAGTGCGGTGGTCAGATCAGAGAATGTTCCATCTTGATGAAGGCTCGTTCTGGCGCCCCTTCTCCTCATGCCATCCGCGAAGGACACCAAGAGACACGAAGACGTTGCGGTGCACTGGACACCCCGCGCGGGTGCGGCTCCGCCACGCCCCTGCCGGTCGCTCTTCCACTTCCCCACGTTAAGCATCGGACGCCCCGTGCCACTTCTCAGTTGCTTATCAGCATGCTCCCTGATCGCTGCGTGCTATAATCGAAATGCGCCGATGTGTTCTGCGCAAGGCTGGCTGCATGCGGCGTGATCGCGGTCGACGGCCCGACTCGTCGGTCAGCCCTCGTGAGGAGGTACGCATGTCGCGCTGGAGCGCCCTTGGCAATCTGTGGTCGACCGTGCGGGAGATCGATGTCAACGCCATCCGGGACGAAGCAGAACAACCGCTCAGTATCATCGCGGTCGGGCACGACACAGCACTGGCGGCAATCGACGCGCTGGCGCGCCGCGGTCCCAACCGCTATCCTCCGACCGGCGTTGCGCCTCTGACGTCACTTTCATTGCGTGATGCTGCGCGCTTTCCTGAGCGCATGAACGCCGCCGATATACTCATCCTGGCAGTTGACAGCCGGGTCGGATTGACGGAACGGGATGCTGTCGCACTGGCGCAGATTGATCGGTTGCCGCGCCCTGCCCTGCTGGTTCTTCTCTTCGGCACGCGTCTCGCACCGGGAAGCGCGCCCCTTCCGTCGTCAGCGGCGGCGCACACCGTCATCATCCCGAACATCGACCATACCGATGCTGCGCTGAGGTTCACCAACGAACTGCTCGAACGTCTGCCGGCGACGCATCATCTGGCGGCAGCACGGCGGTTACCGGGCATCCGTGCCGCTTATGCACGTCGCCTGATCGACTCGACTGCGATGACGAACGCCACCTACGCGCTGGCGTCGAGCCTGCCGGAACAGATCCCGATCCTGGGGATACCTTTTGCCGTCGCCGATATGCTGGTACTCACCAAAAATCAGGCGATCATGGTTTACCGCCTGGCGCTGGCGTATGGCGCCCCGCCCGATTTCCGCCAGCGCATCGCCGAGGTGATGCCCGTCGTTGGCGGCGCCTTCGTCTGGCGCGAAATCGCCCGCACGTTGGTCGGTCTGGCGCCGGTCTGGGGAGTCGTGCCGAAAGTCGGCATCGCCTATGCTGGCACATATGCAACCGGCGTGGCAGCCTGGCGCTGGTATGAAAAGGGTGAACTGATCCCACGCGAGGAACTCAAACGCATTGCCCGCGAAGCGCAGACAATCGGGCAGGAAAAAGCCCGCGAGGTGATCGCACAGGCACAGGACACCCGGGAAGCGACAGGCAATGCCGTCAAAGAAGCCGCAAGTCACATCAACAGCCTGGGCAACCGGATCCGACAGCGCAGCCATCGAACGCTGCGACGCGTGCGCGAGCGTCTTCCGACGCGCATGCGTCTGGCACGCAGCGCCGACGATTCTGATCGACTGCCGGAGGAGCATTGACAGTGGAACGTTTCATCATCGAAGGCGGTCACCGTCTTAATGGCGCCATCAGACCGTCCGGCAACAAGAATGCCGCACTCCCCTTGCTTGCCGCAACCCTGTTGACCAATCACAATGTCGTGCTGCACAACATTCCACAGATCGGCGATGTTGTTTCCATGATCGGGTTATTGGAGCGGCTCGGCGCACGGGTCGAACGTCGCGGATCGCACAGCTGGGCAGTGTATGCCAACGCTGTCGATGCCGCAGAACCCGATCCTGCGCTGGCGCGCAAGATCCGCGCCTCGGTGCTGCTCGCCGGTCCTTTGTTGGCGCGACGCGGGTACGTGACCATTCCTCGTCCCGGTGGCGACATGATCGGGCGACGACGTCTCGACACCCACCTTAACGCACTGCGTGATCTCGGCGCAGCGGTCGAAGTCACGCCAACAGCATATATTCTGCGCGCTGAACGGCTACGCGGCGCCGACATCTTCCTCGACGAAATGAGCGTCACCGGCACCGAGCAGGCCGTCATGGCCGCTGTGCTCGCCGAAGGCGACACTATTATCAATAACGCTGCATCAGAACCACATGTCCAGGACCTCTGCCATTTCCTCAACCGGCTGGGGGCACGTATCGACGGGATCGGCACCAATCGTCTGCACATTCGAGGCGTGTCGTCGCTTGGCGGCGGCGAGTACACCATTGGTCCCGACTTTATGGAAGTGGCGTCATTTATCGGGCTGGCGGCAGTGACCCGCAGCGCCTTACGCATTGTCGGCGCGCGCCCATCCGAGCATCGCATGACGCGCATCGCCTTCGGGCGATTGGGCGTCGCCTGGCGTGACGAAGGGGACGATATCGTCGTGCCTGCTGAACAGGAGTTGTGCATCCGTGATGATGTCCATAATGCGATCCCGAAGATCGACTCATCCCCCTGGCCCGGCTTCAATCCCGATCTGATCAGTATCGCAATTGTAGTAGCCACACAGGCGCGCGGCACGATTCTGATCTGGGAAAAAATGTTCGAAAGCCGGCTCTTTTTTGTGGACCGGCTCATCGGCATGGGGGCGCGGATTGTGCTGTGCGATCCCCACCGCGTCGTGGTCGTCGGTCCGAGCCAGTTGTATGGCGAACCCGACGGGTTGCCAAGTCCCGATATTCGGGCGGGCATGGCACTGCTGCTGGCAGCGCTCTGTGCGCAGGGGCGCAGTGTCATTTACAACATCGGGCAAATCGACCGTGGCTACGAGCGGATCGATGAACGTCTGCGCACAATCGGGGCACATATCGAACGCGCGCGTTAGTCAGGTGCGCAAGCGATAGACGACCAGCGGCTGCGAACCGGTCAAGTCGCGTAGCACCACATCGACGTCATTGTGATCGACAGCGCCGCGGCTCAACGGATCGAAGTTGCGCTCACCTTCGATGTAGTAGTAGTACACCTTGCCATTCAGACGGAAACCGCGGATATTGCTGGAGCGCACGAAGACGCCGGGTGTCACTTCGATGAGCGGATCATCAAAGGTTTCATCGAGACGGGATTCCACTGCTGCACGAATGATTTCCGCCTCCAGCGGCGTGAGCGAGGTGGAGGGCGTCAGCAGTAGCGCTGTCAGAGCGACGAGCAGCGTACTGAATACCAGCATACTGACGGTGAACAACATCCAGTACAAGCGAATACTCTGCGCTGGAGCAGCACGCACTTCACGAACAACTGCGGTTGGCGAATACGGCGCCTGAATCACGGCATGCCTCCTCATGCGTTCCTGCCGCGTGATCATCCTGTTATAATCAACGGTAAGGTCATCGTACATTCGCGTGTCCAAAAATGCGATGGTTTCTGCCTGAAACATTGCTGAGCATGTTCTCACTTCTGCACTTCATGCTGAAATATCGACTCCTGATGGCAGCAACGATCATTGCGGGTATGACGGAGGGGGCGCTGATTGCGCGGTTCGTCCTGCGTCTCTTCGCCGCGCGTCCCGATAATCCTGTGGTTCAGATGCTGTACACTGTCACGCAACCGATCATTGCACCGCTGCAAGCGCTCGATGCGGGGCAACCACAGTATGGCGCATCGCTCGAATTTGCGACGCTTACGTTACTGTGCGCGCTGCCGCTTATCACGGCGATGCTGTGGAAATGGACGGGACATCGCTCGCCAGGGACTTATACCAATGACCTGTGACCGTTCGGCATGGTCACCCCGAGCCGCGCGAGGGGTCGCGCGCGACCCGCGCAGATTCCTCGCTGCGCTCGGAATGACAAGTCGCTGCGCTCGGAATGACAAGTCGCTGCGCTCGGAATGACAAGTCGCTGCGCTCGGAATGACACGCATGCGGCATCGTCAAGCGTCATTGGTATTAGTTCCCGGTTCCGCTCAGACGCGCGCCGGGAGATGGACCGCGGATCGCCACGGATTGCGACGGATGCGTGCTGTGGAAATGGACGGGACATCGCTCGCCAGGGACTTATACCAATGACCTGTGAACATTCGGCATAGTCACCCCGAGCCGCGCGAGGGGTCGTGCGCGACCCGCGCAGATTCCTCGCTGCGCTCGGAATGACAAGTCGCTGCGCTCGGAATGACCAGTCGCTGCGCTCGGAATGACAAGTCGCTGCGCTCGGAATGACACGCATGCGGCATCGTCAAGCGTCATTGGTATTAGTTCCCGGTTCCGCTCAGACGCGCGCCGGGAGATGGACCGCGGATCGCCACGGATTGCGACGGATGCGACGCGCAGGAGTTTCTGGTTCTCAATGCTCAGTTCTCGGTTCTCAGTTCTCACTCAGGAGGTCTCTGTGGATCTATTACAATTGCTGATCCTGCTGGTCATCGCCGGAATCTGCGGCGCCGTCGCCGAATTAATCGTCGGGTTCAGTCCGCCGGGGTTACAGGTGATGCTGGTGTCGATCATTGTCGGCGTGATCGGTGCATTCATCGGCGGATGGATCGCCGGAACATTCGGTCTGCCGCCGATCACCGAGATTCGTGTCGGCAACATTCGCCTCAATCTGCTGTACACTATTCTGGGATCAACGCTGCTATTGGTGATTCTGCAAGCGTTGCGCAGTGGACGACAGTGGTTCTCGATCAAGAGGTAGGGGTCGGGGGTCAGGAATTGATGGCGGGAAGGCTTACACGAAACACCATTTCGTCCCCATGCCGATGGACGGTCAGAGTGCCGTTATGCTGCTCAATGACACTGTAGCTTAACGGCAATTCGATACCGTTCGCCTCACCCCGCACAGGACCGTCTGGTTCGAACAACCGATGCAGATCGGCATCATCGATAGGAACGCCTGTATCTGCAAACTCTGCCACTGCCAGATGCGTTGCGCCCTCGACCTCTCGATACGTGCGAATCGTCAACCGTCCCCCTTTGGGCATTGCATAGATAGCATTGAGAATCAGATTGTAGCAGGCATAGCGCAAATGACCGGTAAATCCCAGCACCCGCAGATCGTCGGATGTCCATTCACGACACAGATCGATCGCGCGTTCATTCAGAATATCATGAGCCTGGTGCAGCGCCTGATCGATCACTCGATGCAACGCAACCGGTCGTTTCTCCTGCCCCGACGAACGATACAGATCGAGCATGCGCCGAACACCGGCTATCACATGTTCCGTTTCCTGCTGCGCCATCGCCAGATAGCGCTGGCGTTTCTCGTCGTCGAGCGGACGATGCTGCAACAGATAGAGCGTATTGGCAATCGCCTGGAGCGGATTATTGATCTCATGGGCAAGTGCGGCGGTCAGGCGTCCGACCAGCGCCAGGCGCTCCGTATGCGCCTGCTCGATCTGGCGCATGCGCTTGAGCAGTTGCGCCTCGCACTCGGCGGCGCGATTGAACGTTGCACCTGCGAGAGCGGCTATCGCCTGGAGACACGCTCTCATCTCAACATCATCATGCGCGCCATCAGGCAACGCGGCAATAATAATACCCTTCGCTCTATCGCTGGTAAAGGGCGCGCAGATCAGCGCAGCGTCGGTTGCCAGGGTTCGTTCCCACGACATAAGAGCAATTCCGCCGGTTGATGACGCAACCACTCGCTTCTGCACTATGGCTGAGCCACAGAGACCACCGGACAGCGACAGCGCAACCGGTAATGCCGGCGCCTTTCCAAACGAGACAGCCCGCCTGACGCGCAACGTATCATCTTCCAGCAGAATGACATAGCCGCGCAGCAAAAACGGCGCTGCATCGAGCCGCGCCGCAATCGTACTGAGCGCATCAGCAGCCGTGCGACACTGTGTCAGTGCCAGACCGGTCTGCGCGATCCAGGACAGATGTCCAGCACGCTGCGGCAATGCGATGCTTTCAGCATAACTACTCTGCCGACCTTCGCTCTGTTGAAGAGGTACAATCTCAGTTGCATCCTGATGCATCACGTTCATCCACCATAGCGTCGGCGCAACTCAGTCCAGACATCTTCGAGTGTCATACCCTGGTTTTGCAACAGCACCAGCAGGTGGTACACCAGGTCAGCGACTTCCCATGCAATCTCGGCGGGGGCGCTATTTTTTGCTGCGATAATCACTTCCGCCGCTTCCTCGCCGATCTTCTTACCAATCCGATCAACGCCTCCCGTCAGCATCTTCGTAGTATACGAGCCTTCTTTTGGTGCGGATGCGCGCTGCGCCACAATATTGGCAAGGTCAGTGAGAATGACCGAATCGGGCATGCGCGTTTCGACCGGATCGCCATCGAGCGTGCGGTGAAAGCAACTCACGCGACCGGTATGGCACGTTGGTCCAGCCGGTTCCACGAACGCCAGCAACGCATCACCATCACAATCCTGCCGGATTTCGACCAGACGCAGCACATTGCCAGAGGTTTCACCCTTGCGCCAGAGCGTCTGTCGGCTCCGGCTCCAGAACGTCACCATACCCGACACCAGCGTTTGCTGTAATGCCTCCTCGTTCATGTATCCCAGCATCAGCACCTCGCCGCTGCGTGCGTGTTGGACGACCACCGGGATCAACCCTGCCGCATCGAACCGCATATCACTTCATCCTAGTGCAAGAAGTGGCGTCTTCCGGTGAACACCATCGCCATACCAAGCCGGTTGGCGGCAGCAATCACCTCGTCGTCGCGCACCGACCCGCCGGGCTGAATCACTGCCGTTGCTCCAGCCTCCGCCGCGATCTCGACGCTATCGGGGAACGGGAAGAGCGCATCACTGGCAATGACCGACCCGGCGAGCGAGAGACCGGCATTCTGCGCCTTCCACACCGCCACCCGCGTACTATCGACCCGGCTCATCTGCCCGGCGCCGATCCCCAGGGTGCGATCGGCAGCGGCAAAGACGATCGCATTCGACTTGACATGCTTCACGATCCGCCAGGCAAACTGTAGCGCAGCGCGTTCGGCATCGGTCGGCGTGCGCTGTGTCACCACCTCGAACGGTTCCTCATCAAGCGGCGCAAGGTCCGGCTCCTGCGCCAGGATGCCACCCGGCACGCTATGGTATACCAGCCCGCGCGACTGCCCGACCGGGCGCAGAGCACGCATCAAACGCCGGTTTTTCTTCTTGCGCAGCAATGCCAGTGCATCATCGGCGAAGGCGGGCGCAATGACGATCTCGGAGAAAATCTCGTCAATCGCCTGCGCCAACGGAAGATCGAGCATCTGGTTGACCGCGATAATACCGCCAAATGGCGCTTCCCGGTCGGTGGCGAACGCTTTCTCCCAGGCTTCGAGCGGCGTTGCGCCCACTCCCGCGCCACACGGATTCGTATGCTTGACAATCGCCAGCGCCGCGCCCGCTGCCGGGTCGAACTCCTCGATCAGCGACTGAGCCGCAGCAATATCGAGAATATTGATATACGACAACTCACGTCCGTGCAGTTGCTCGAAGAAGGCATGGAAATCACCGTAGAGCGCCGCGCGCTGATGCGGATTTTCGCCGTAACGCAGATCCTGCGCCTTACGAAACGCCAGTGGCAGTGTCTCCGGGAAGAGTTCCCCAGACAAATACCCCGCGATGGCGGCATCATACGCAGCAGTGTGAGCAAAGGCACGCGCTGCCAGGCGCCGCCGCAACTCTGGCGTCACCGTTTCGGTGCGCAACGCCGTCAGCACCGCGTCGTAGTCGTCGGGGCTGACCACCACCAGCACCGATGGGTGGTTCTTGGCGGCGGCGCGAACCATAGCAGGACCGCCGATGTCAATCTGTTCGATCGCTTCTGCAAGAGTGACATCGGGACGGGTGATCGTCTCACTAAAGGGATAGAGATTGACGACAACGAGATCGATCGGCGCAATACCATGAACATCGAGCGCCGCCATATGGTCTGGATCATCGCGGCGCGCCAGAATGCCAGCGTGAATGGCGGGATGGAGCGTTTTCACCCGCCCGCCAAGGATTTCGGGAAAACCCGTCACGTCACTGACCGGTCGAACTGGAACACCAGCCGTGGCAAGCGTTCGCGCCGTATGACCGGTCGAGATAATCTCGAAGCCGAATTCGACGAGACCGGCGGCAAATGCTTCGATGCCACGCTTATCGGAAACGCTTACAAGCGCGCGCACACGCTGCCTCCACTGGTACACACCTCGCGCCTGCTGTTTTGTGTGAACGCAGACGCACTCTTCAGTTTGTATTGTACCACAGAGTACACGGCGCAGATTTTCTTGCACAGCGTCGCCTGGTTGAACGGCGAGCAATCGCGCAGGTCCAACCGCGAGAGACGTCCAGGAAAGACCGGTTTCCTGGCGTTTCCTTTGCGCCACTGAAACCAGGCGAGAACATTGCAGGTGGAAAAGCAAAAGGGAGTGCGAGGCGCACAGCGTGAGACGAGAGGAGTCTGGAGCACACTGCGCACTTGGCGTCGGCTGTGCCTCTGTGCCGTTAAAAAACAGGTGCGAACCGGTCAGACGAAGGAGCAACAGGTGCGGAGGTGACAGATTATCATCGAAGGTTGCACATGGGACGCCGGTCGAACCTTAATCTCTGAACACCTGCCCGGCAAAGAGTCTCATGTGCGCAACAGGCTCTCGAACACGCCCTTCGCCGAACGCGCGGATTGCTGATGCTTCGAAGAGATTGAGCGCTGAAGCGACCTGTTCAGGCGTTGCCGTATCCTGGTCATGGATGCCGGCGCGCACATACGCCTCAACCAGCAAGGCGCGCGCAGAGGGACCGAGCGCCTCCAGGACAATACGTTCAAGTTCAGGGAACAACGAGTCGGTCAGGTTCGTATCACGTTTTTCGACCAGGCCGCTTTCGAGCAGGCGGTTCAGAATCTCGCACGTGCGCGCCTCGCCCAAACCGCTCCGTTGGGCAATATACCCGACCGTATTCTTCCCATTCACCATCGTCAGCACACGCCACTCATCAGGTTCCAGGCTAATCTCGCTGCCGGTAGACGCCGGGTTGGGCACAAGGCGCAGGATTGTATTCATGGAAAGCGTTGGTTCCGGCGCATGCGCCATTGCCTCCTGGCGCATAATGCCTTCCATGATAATCATATTATTGCTCTGGGTGATCGTCGGCTTATCGAGCGTCACATCTTCGTGAAAGCGGAAGGGACCGGACGTCAGCGTGAAGAACGTATACGCCGCCTCGAGGGGGGGCAACGACCCCAGGCGGGCGCCAATAATGCGGCCATCGCGGAAATAGAGCCATCCGTCGATCTCTTGCGCGCCGCGTTTTCCCTGGAGATGCACCGCGCCCGACTTATTGCTCAACTCGATCAACTGAATAATATCGGTCAGCGAAAACTCGCTTAGATCGCCTGCGAGTGCCATGGCTCCCACCCCGGACGCAAAAATCCGAAAGGCGCATAACCTTCAGAAATCTGCGCGCACTACAGTTTGCTGATCACCAGTTTACTGATCGCCTTCAACGTATCGAACACCCCGGCGCCACTGGTTGCCGTCGCTTCGAATCGTTGCCACCCCAGCGTATTCAGGTACTTATCGAGCGTAGCGACCGGAAGCGCACCGGGCACATCGCGCTTATTGTACTGCAAAACAACCGGAAAATCCTGGAAACGCTTATTCTGCCGCGTAATATTAACAGCAAGTTCACGAAGGCTGCGAATATTCTCCTCAAGCTTGTGCTTTTGCGAGTCCGCAACAAACACGACGCCATCGGCGCCGCTCAGCACTGCGACGCGCGTGCGCTCATACAGCACCTGACCGGGCACCGTGTAGAGATGAAAGCGCGTCTGGAACCCACGCACCTTCCCAAGGTCGAGCGGCAGAAAGTCGAAGAACAGCGTGCGTTCCGTCTCCGTCGCAATAGACAACAACTCCCCTTTCGTTTCTTTGGGGACCTGGCTATGGATATACTGCAGGTTGCTGGTCTTCCCGCTCATGCCAGGTCCGTAGTACACGATCTTGCAATGGATCTCGCGCGCAGCAACGTTGATCAGAGCCATAGGTCCTCTCGTCTGCATTCCGGCAGCCGCGCCATATTGCGCACACACGCAGCAGTAGCCGACTAGTCGCGGAACAGGAGGTCAATCGTATCTTCCATCGAAGTGCGGAACGACGAGCCGAGCACATCGTCGCGCGCCTTTTGTTGTTCGCGCACACGCTCGAGAACCACACTCAAATCATCGGTGGCTTTCTTCGTCAGCACCTTCACCAGACCGATGTGCGTTCCCTTGTTGAAGATAATGCACAGTATCCACTGATCTTCGATCAGCGAAATGAAGATATTCTCGCGCACACCCTGCGTAAACAACTGGCGGAAGTCCTTCTCGCGCAACAGCTTGGCCACCTCGCGCGAGGAAGCAAACGTGCCGGCGATCAACGCTCCCAGGGCGGTAATATCCTGGCGTGCAGCGTCGCCCTGTGCCGTGATCACCTGGCCACTCTTATCGAGAAGCAAGACGTAATTGCCACCGGTATCTTCGGCAAGGCGCACCAGGCATTCTTCGATGACTTTGATCTCTTCGGCTGGAACGATCTGACTCGTAAGTTGTGGATCCATGCGGCTCTCCACTCTGCGTGCGGCGGCTTGCACCGGGACAGGCATGTGCAGACTGTGCACCCGCCCTACCTTCCGCTATTATAGCATACCGCTTGTATCGCAGACGGACCGCTGCGCCTGCTGCCATGCACGGACGCGCGGCGCGTCTGCTGCAGTCTATTCCCCATTATACTACACTGTTGCATACCGGAACGTGATCGAAGCAGTAGCGACGTGATTGCAGCATCGCTACATTTGGCGCGTTATACCAATGACGATTGACGATGCCGCATGCTTGTCATTCCGAGCGCAGCGACTGGTCATTCCGAGCGCAGCGACTGGTCATTCCGAGCGCAGCGACTGGTCATTCCGAGCGCAGCGACTGGTCATTCCGAGCGCAGCGACTGGTCATTCCGAGCGCAGCGACTGGTCATTCCGAGCGCAGCGACTGGTCATTCCGAGCGCAGCGACTGGTCATTCCGAGCGCAGCGAGGAATCTAAGCGGGTCGCGCAAGACCCTCGCGCTGATCGGGGTGACCATGCCGGATGTTCGCAGGTCATTGGTATTACGCTTCGCTCTCATTGCGCTCACGTTCTTTGGGAGGGCGCCCTGTCCGAATATTGCGCAGCGATTGGATGGTGGCTGCCAGCGCCCGATCCGCCCACCCGTAGATCGTCGGGCGACTTTTACGCAGATCTTCAGCAATCTGAGTGACGTTGGTGCGGTACTCGGGATCGAACGTCGCCAGATTGATGCGCGCCGATGCAACGATCTGTAAAATCTCTTCCTCACTCAGGTCGTGTTCGCGGATGAGTTTCCTGGCTCGCTTGCTGCTCAGATCGAGTCGCATAGATGCGCACCTTTACGCTCGCGCCCTGTATCCATACGCTGGCGGGCAGGCTCGTGACGAATGGTTTGTATACTGTGATCATAGCATGAGGAAAACCGGATGTCCAGTGCTCTTTGTAAACAGTAATTGCCCGATCACCCGATGTCTGACGATGCGATAGAGCCTATCAGGTCGCGGCTCATGCCATGTCGCTTCGCCATGAAAATCACGTCGAAACGTGACGACATGTAAGGATTAACAGACTGTCGCGCTTTAATAAAACCTGCCCGCCAGCATGCCATGCTGGCGGGCAGAGGTCAGCGGTATCCTGCTCTGGCGGTATCAGTTGCTCGTCGGGTTGATCAGAATCCGGCGCGGCTTGACCTCCTCAGCCTTAGGGATCTCCAGGCGCAGGACGCCATTATTCAGCGTCGCTTTGATGGCATCAGCCTTGACTGAGCGCGGCAGGGCAACCTGGCGCTGGAAGGCGCCGTAACGCCGCTCGATGCGATGATAGTTGCGCTTCGTCTCCTGCGACTCTTGCTTGATTTCGCCCTTGATCGTCAGCAGGTTGTTCTCAACCGTCACCTCCAGGTCTTCAGGCTTGAGCCCAGGCACCGCCGCCTCGACCAGATAGGCGTCCTCGGTTTCGCTCAGGTCGAGCGCCGGAACGAAACCACCCCGCGCCAGATCGGGGCGCACGAAGCTTTCCTCGAACAACTGATTCATCGCCTCACGCAGGGTCATCATTTCCTGGAAGGGATCCCAGCGAGTCAGGTTTGTCATGGCGTTATCCTCCTTTTTTCCACATCTCCTGGATTACGTTGCGGGATGTGTTGTTGTTTTCTTGCTTCCGTTGAGCAGTATAGGCGATGTGTGTTAGAATGCCGTCTATGGAGCATTAGAACGATGTTAGACCGGTATGATCAACAGTTGCGGCAGCTTGAGTCGCTGCTGCGCGTCAGTCGCGCGATCACGGCGCAGCTCGATCTCACCAGTGTGCTCAATCTGGTCATCGAGGCGGCGGTCGATTTGCTTGCCGGCAGCTCCGGCTTGATTGCCCTGCGCGATGATGATGGCACGACGCGCATTTATGCGGCGTATGGACTGGCGCGCGAAATCTGGCCCGTGTTCGACGACCTGCTGGCGACGCCGCTTAGCGATCAGCAGGCGCTGGTGCATCGCCTGCGCGAAGCAGGCGCCAGCATCGGGCTGCCATTACGGCATGTCAGCGCGTTACCGCTGATGTTTCGCGGCGCGACGGTCGGGGTGATCTATGTCTTTCGCGCTGCGCTGAACGTCGAGTTTACTGCCGAAGAACATCAACTCCTGACCGCATTCGCCGATCAGGCGGCGATTGCGGTCTCGAATGCACGCCTGTTCCAGAGCGTCTTGCGTGAGAAACAACATCTTGATGCGCTGATCGAGAACAGCGCCGACGGCGTGATGATCCTCGATGAGCGCTGGCGCATTGCCACATTCAACCGTGCAATGGAACTGCTGACCGGTTGGAGCCGTGAGGAGGCGATCGGGCGCCCGTGCGCCGAGGTGCTGGCTATCCACACGCCGCAAGGCGCCAATCTCTGCCTTACCGATTGCCCGTTGCAACGGCAACCGTTCGAGCCTAATCCGGTCGCCGAGGGGTGGATCACCACACGGGACGGACGGCGTCTCTACATCCAGAGTCGCTACGCAGCACAACGCAGCCCGCAGGGCGCGTTTCTTGGCGCCATCGCCAACGTGCGTGATGTCACCGAGCAGAAGATCGAAGCTGAGATGCAGAACACCTTCATTTCAGTCATCTCGCACGAATTGCGCACACCGGTCAGCATTATTAAAGGATACGCCGAGACGCTGGCGCGCCAGGATGCGGCATGGGACGCAGCGACTCTCCGTGAAGGACTGGCCGTTATCATCGAAGAGGCGGATCGCCTGGCGCAGCAGATCAACACGCTGCTGGAAGCCTCCCGTTTACAGACCGACAGTATGCGCCTCGAGTTGAGCGACTGGTCGGTACGCCCTCTGGTGGAGCGCGTGGTCGAACGCTTCGCACCACAGGCAGGCGACCGGTTCACGTTCCAGATCGACATTCCCGACGACTTTCCGCCAGTCCATGCCGATTATGAGCGGACCCGCACCGTGGTGGAGAATCTGATCAGCAACGCGATTAAGTACAGCCCGAACGGTGGGTTGATACGCATCACGGCGCGGGTGAGCGGCGATTTTGCGATTATCTCGGTGAGCGATCAGGGTATTGGCATACCGCTCGAAGAGCAGAAAAAACTCTTTCGCCGCTTCTATCGCGTCGATAACCGCCTGCGGCGTGAAACGCAAGGAGCAGGATTGGGGTTGTTCCTGTCGCGCGTTATTGTTGAAGCGCAGGGTGGGCGAATCTGGGTCGATAGCCGACCGGGGCGCGGGTCGCGCTTTTCGTTTACTGTGCCGCTGGCAACGCCAATGCTGAGCGATCAGATGGCGTCGGGTGAGATCGAAACTGCCACATCTGTCGATCATCCTGAGTCAACCGTAGTAACGCTTCCACGGATGGAACCGCCGCTGCTCGAGGATCATGAACGTTAAGGAAAGTACGCAGATGTCAGAACTCAAAGACAAGCTGATCCTCGTCGTCGACGACGAGCCGCGCATGGTCAACTTTATGCGCATGAACCTGGAACTCGAAGGATGCCGGGTGGTCAGCGCCTCGAACGGGCGCGAAGCGCTGGAAAAGGTGCGCGACGAGATGCCCGACGTGGTGTTGCTCGATATTATGATGCCGGTGATGGATGGCTTTGAAACACTGCGCCGATTGCGACAGGCATCATCGGTGCCGGTGCTGGTACTGACAGCGAAAGATGACGAAGAGGATCGCATCAAAGGGCTGGAACTGGGCGCCGACGATTATATCGGCAAACCGTTCAGTCACCGGGAACTGGTCAGTCGCATTCGCGCGGTTCTACGGCGCCACTACACCCCGCCGCCGGCGCCACAGACGCTGGTCAAGGTCGATGATCGGCTCCAGATCGATTTCGCCCGGCGCGAGGTGCTGGTCAATGGCGAACGGGTCAACCTGCGCCCGACGGAGTACCGGCTGCTGTACCACCTGGTGCAAAATGCGGGGTATGTGATGACCCACGAGCAACTGTTGAGTAAGGTGTGGGGACCTGAGTATCGCGACGAGACGCATTATTTGAGACTATACATCACCTATCTGCGGCAGAAGATCGAGGAAGACCCGGCAAATCCAAAATATATCCTGACCGAACGCGGCATCGGGTATCGTTTCGTCGATTTCAAGCGCGAGGGGCACGGATGAGGCATGCGGCGGGAGGCGAGCGGCGAGAGGGGGGCGAGGCGAGAGGGGCGAGGCGAGGGGCGGGAGGCGAGAGGCGAGAGGGGGCGAGGGGAGAGGGTCCCGACAAGGGCGTAGCGCGAGATTTATCTCGCATTTGTGGAGAGGGGCGAGGCGAGAGGTGCGAGGGGAGAGGGGCCGACAAGGGCGTAGCGCGAGATTTATCTCGCATTTGTGGAGAGGAGCGAGGCGAGAGGGGCGAGGCGAGAGGGGCGAGGCGAGGGGCGGGAGGCGAGCGGCGAGAGGGGGCGAGGGGAGAGGGTCCCGACAAGGGCGTAGCGCGAGATTTATCTCGCATTGGTGGAGAGGAGCGAGGGGAGAGGGGCGAGGAGCGAGGGGAGAGGGGCGAGGGGAGAGGGACCGACAAGGGCGTAGCGCGAGATTTATCTCGCATTTGTGGAGAGGGGAGGGGGGAGAGGAGCGAGGGCCCGACAAGGGCGTAGCGCGAGATTTATCTCGCATTTGTGGGGAAGAGCGAGGGGAGAGGGGAGAGGGGAGAGGAGCGAGGGGAGAGGGGAGAGGGGCGAGGGGAGAGGGACCGACAAGGGCGTAGCGCGAGATTTATCTCGCATTTGTGGAGAGGAGCGAGGGGAGAGGGGAGAGGCGGGAGGCGAGCGGCGAGAGGCGGGAGGTAAGAGGCGAGCGGCGAGGAGCGAGGGGAGAGGGCCCGACAAGGGCGTAGCGCGAGATTTATCTCGCATTGGTGGAGAAGAGCGAGGGGAGAGGGGAGAGGAGCGAGGGTCCCGACAAGGGCGTAGCGCGAGATTTATCTCGCATTTGTGGAGAGGAGCGAGGGGAGAGGGGAGAGGAGCGAGGGTCCCGACAAGGGCGTAGCGCGAGATTTATCTCGCATTTGTGGAGAGGAGCGAGGGGAGAGGGGAGAGGAGCGAGGGTCCCGACAAGGGCGTAGCGCGAGATTTATCTCGCATTTGCGGGGAGGGGCGAGGCGAGCGGCGGGAGGCGAGAGGTGAGAGGCGCGAGGCGAGCAGCGCGCAGTCAGCGGCGCGCGGCAAGAGGGTTGCAGGTTCCAGGTGGGAAAGGCTCTTCTAACCCCTAACCCCCTAACCTGTCAGTTCTCGGGTCTCAGTTCTTAGTTCTTCTTTCCCAAACAACACTCCCCGCCGGATCACGATGACGCCGAACAAACCAGCCTGTTCGACCACGACAACATGGCGCTTCCACAATTCCAGGACCGCCCAGAACGCAACGACGATCTCGACACGGTGTGCGGCAAGCGCGATCATCTCCTCGAATGCAACCCATGGACGCTCCTGTAAGTATGAACGAATGCGATCGATCATCTCGCCGACCGTGACCATTTTTGGCGCAGGCAGTGTCATCGGCGGCGGATCGAGCGGCAGCATCAATTGCATACGACGCTGCATGGCAGCAATCAGATCGGCGATGGTATGGTCGAGCCGCGCGGGGCGGGGCGCCGGTGGCATAGCGAGCCGTGGATACATACGCTGGCCCTCGGAGCGTCGCAGGAGCGCCGCCAACCGCCTGAAACGCTGATACTCCTGCAATTGACGCACCAACGATTCGCCTTCGTCGTCGGGTTCCTGATCGCTGATAATCGAGGGACGCGGCAATAACGCCCGTGACTTCAACAGCATCAGACGTGCGGCCACAACCAGAAACGCCGAGAGCGACGCCGGATCCGGCGCGTCCATCGTGCGCACGTGGGCAAGATACTGATCGGCGACGTGCGCCAGCGCCACGCCGGTCACATCGAGTTCTTCGCGTTCGATCAGACGCAACAGCAGATCGAGAGGACCTTCAAAGATCGGTAGGGTAACGGTGTAATCGATTGGTTCGATGAACATGGCCGCTCAGTTTGCATCATCTGCTGCGCGGAGCGCCTGTGCGCATGGCGTGGCACGCTGCTCTGCATAGTCGCGCAGAATCCGCACGACATCGGGATGACTGCCCACCGATTCGGCATAGGCAACACTGCGCTTTTCGTGGGAGGCATGGAGCGCAAATGGATAGAGCACGCCGCGTCCATTACGCGCTGCGCGTTCATACCAGCCGGGGGCATGGTGTTGGAGCAGGACAATCAAACCATAGTAAAGCAGAGGAATTGCCCGGCCCTCCTCATCGACTTTCCCGCAATCGTGGAGCAATGCCGCTTGCAAAAGATACGGGTTGGTATGACCTGTTCGCACCAATGTGTGATAGACATCGAGACTATGGCGCTGAACGAACCGCGGCATCCGCTCGAAGAGCAGCAGTTGCGGGTCGCTCAGCGCGCGAACCAGGAGCACACGTTCTTCCAGATGAATGACAGCGATAAGGGCTGAGATGAACTGCCGAGTCCTGTAGAACCACCGTTGTCGTGACGACAATGGGCATCCTCCCGCCAGTTCGTCGCTTGCCTATATGATCTCATCAATCTGCGCTGCCAGGTCGAAATCCTTGCCGGTCAAACCACCTGCATCATGCGTGGACAGGCTCAGCGTTACTTTGCGCCAGCGGATGTCGATGTCGGGATGATGCCCTGCGGCTTCTGCAAGAAACGCAACATTGACGACAAATGCAATCGCAGAAGGAAACGAGGGGAGTTGAAAAGTTTTCCGAATCTCGTTCCCCTGCCGAGTCCATCCGGTCAGGTCGCCGAGTCGCTCTTCGATCTCGGCATCGTTCAGTAGGGCTGCCATGAACACACTCCTTACGTACACACACGATGCGAAACGATCGCTTCGATCATCTCGCATCCTCCGTTTTCAGCACACACGTCCCACGAGAAACTCCCAGAAACAGCACATAGCGCTCCAAAGCGCCATGCGCCATTCACAGTATACCAGGAGTTGTATCAAACGGGGGCATTGGCGAAAACAGCGATGCCATACAGGGGAAGGCTCCTGATAACAAGTCCCGTCAATTGCCCCAAACACAGCGCCCCCCTGTTGCACAACGACAGAGGGGCGCATGCATCGGAGGTCGGTTCAATCGAGGTAACCGCGCAACTTCTTGCCAAGGTGGGGATGGCGCAATTTCCGCAGCGCCACGGCTTCGATCTGCCGGATGCGCTCGCGGGTGATGCCAAATTCCATACCGACTTCTTCCAGTGTGCGGTAACGACCATCCTTCAGCCCATAGCGCAACTGAATAATCTTCCGTTCCCGTTCAGGGAGTTTTTGCAGCACCTCTTCGAGTTGCTCGCGCAGCATCGATGCAGCTGCAGCTTCAGCCGGGGTCGAGATACGATCATCTTCGATAAAGTCGCCCATACGGCCCTCGCCTTCCTGCCCAACCGGCATTTCCAGCGATAGCGGGTGCATCGAGGCTTCGAGCGTGCGACGCACCTTCGTCGAACTGATGCCCATCGCATCGGCGATCTCTTCCGGTGTCGGTTCGCGCTGCATCATCTGCTGAAGTTTATGCGAGGCGCGCTTGACCTGACTAATCGCCTCACCCATATGCACCGGCAGGCGGATGGTGCGGCTTTGATCGGCGATGGCGCGCGTGATCGCCTGGCGAATCCACCAGGTGGCGTAGGTAGAGAACTTGTGCCCCTTGGTATAGTCGAACTTTTCGACTGCACGCATAAGTCCGATATTGCCTTCCTGCACCAGGTCCATCATCGTCAGACCATACGACGTATATTTTTTGGCGATCGAGACGACCAGACGCAGATTGGCCTGGATCAGGTGCTGACGCGCTTCATTCCCCTGTGCAACCTGCTGTTCGTACATCATCCGTTCCTGCCAGGAGCTATACTCCTCGCACTCAAGCGCGCGCCGGGCGCGATGCCCGGCCTCCATCGCCTTTGCCAGCATCACTTCCTGCTCTGCCGACAACAATGGCACCTGACCAATCTCCTGTAAATACATCCGAACCGGATCATCGAGCGCCACATCGGTCAGGTCCGGCATTTCCGCCAGCAATTCATCATCGCCGACCGCGCCGTGGTCGCTCATATCGAGCGGGGTCTCGACCACCCGAATGCCTTCCGCCTGCAATGAAGCGTACAATTGATCAACATCGGCAACGTGATATTCGGGTTGGGGAAGCGCTTCAAGAATTTCGTTATAGGTGAGGAACCCGCGTGTGCGCCCAATGTCGAGGAGGTATTCGAGCGTTTGCGCCCACGCCTGCCGTGTCTGCTCCACGATCTCGGTGGTCATGGATCTGCCTTCTTGCATTGACTTCACTGGTGGCCACGCAGAGGCGAACGCCCTGCGGGGCCGTGCGAATAACAACGGTTCTATGAATGCGTCATTTGGCAACAAGACGGGGCTAAGAGTGAACGACTCTAAGCCCCCAACTTCATTGCCTGACCAGAACGCGAGCCTGGCGTTCTGTTGTTTCTTGCGCTACTATACATTAGCAGGTGGTTAAAGTCAACCCCTTTATCCACTGATGTTATAAACACTTTGTCCACATTCTCCACACGCACGACTGTTCGCTATGCCGGATTGACCGGTCAGGCCGGTCGAACCGGGTTCTCATCTGCGCATTGTTCACGACGGAAGCACTGCGCATGCAGAGATGCAGCAAGAAGCGATGGGATATTATAATAGGAGCGAGTTACAACGCCACAGATGGGACTGCATTGCATGAATTTCTTCGAGTCGCTGGACACTGCCGCCTGGCGCAATCAGAGCCGGTTGTGCGTCGGGTTGGACCCGGAGCCTGCGCGCATGCCGGATTGTCTGCCGAAAGACGCCGAGGGCATCTATACCTTTTGTGCTGCCATTATGGACGCCACTGTCGACCTGGTTTGCGCATACAAGCCGAACGTCGCCTTCTTCGAGGCGCACGGCGCAGCCGGCTGGTCGGCGCTCGAACGTCTTGTCAAGCGCCGACCGGGACCGCCGCTCATTCTCGATGCCAAGCGTGGCGATATCGGTTCGACGGCGGAAGCATATGCGCGATCCGTGTTCACCACACTCGGCGCCGATGCGGTGACGCTGAGTCCGTATCTCGGCAGCGACGCACTCGAACCATTTCTGCGGCATGCTGATCGCGGATGTTTCATCCTCTGCAAAACGTCGAACCCCGGCAGCGGCGATCTCCAGGATGCACGGCTGGCGGATGGGCGTCCGTTGTATCTGGCGGTTGCCGAGATGGCGCGCGACTGCTGGAATATGCGCGGCAATGTGGGGCTGGTCGTTGGGGCCACACATCCTGCGGCGCTGGCAGACATCCGGCGCGCCTGCCCGGATATGCTGATCCTGGCGCCGGGGGTCGGAGCGCAAGGCGGCGACCTGGAAGCAACCGTGCGCGCCGCCGCAGCGGGCGACGATCCGCGGTTGATCGTCAATGTGTCGCGCACCGTGCTGTACGCCGATCGCGGAGCAAACTTCGCTGCGGCGGCGCGCACAGCAGCCCGTCAACTGCGCGACGCCATCAACGCTGCGCTCCGTGCTGTGTGATGGTATAATGCCTCGAATGGAACATCTGCAAAGAGAGGACCCGCTATGGCGCGGGGGAATGGCATCGAGCGCGTGGTCGCCGATAATCGTAAGGCGCGCCACGATTATTTCATCGAAGAAACCTACGAAGCCGGAGTTGTGCTGACCGGCAGTGAGATCAAGTCTATTCGCGCCGGTCAGGTGAATCTGCGCGGCGGATATGTGCGCATCGTCAACGGCGAAGCATGGTTGTACGACGTACACATCGCACCGTATGAGCAGTCGGGGAAGTATTTTAATCACGAGCCGACCCGACCGCGCAAATTGCTGTTGCATCGGCGCGAGATTTCCCGCATTGCCGGGCAGGTCGAGCGACAGGGATATACGCTGGTGCCGCTGCGTCTGTATTTACGCGGATCGCGCGCAAAAGTCGAGATCGGGCTGGCGCGCGGGAAGAAGTTGTACGACAAACGCGAAGACATCGCGCGCCGTGAGGCACGCCGCACTATTGATCGCGCACTCAAGGAACGAGCGCGCCACTAACTGCGTCAGGATGTCTGTTCGTGTTCCTGGCGGCTCGGTCGTCCCAGCGGATCGAACGACGGGTCCTGGAAACAGTATCCGATACCGCGCACTGTGCGGATCAACACGGGATTGGCGGGATCGGGCTCGAGTTTTTCGCGCAGCCAACGCACGTGAACGTCAATCGTCCGGTTTGATCCGAGGAAATCGTTCCCCCAGACGCGCTCGAGGAGCAGATCGCGCGATAACGCCACTCCCGCGTTGTGCATCAGGCAGGCGAGGAGATCGAACTCTTTCTGCGAGAGTTCGACTTCGCGATCCTGATACCAGACGCGCCGGCTGTTGCGATCCAGTTGCACCGGACCAATGCTGAGTACGTTGGAGGTCGGCGCCTGTCGTTGACGCTCGTTCCAGCGCAGAATTGCCCGCACACGCGCCAGCAACTCGCCCATACTGAATGGCTTCACCACATAGTCGATAGCGCCAAGTTCCAACCCGGCGATACGATGCGCTTCGTCGTGCAGCGCGGTCAGCAGCACGATAGGAATGGCGGTCTCTTTCGCCACTGCACGACAGACCGAAAACCCGTCAATCCCCGGCAACATCACATCGAGAATGATAAGATCAGGACGAACCTGCCGCACCATCTCCAGTCCGGTCAGCCCGTCGGCAGCCGTGGTCACCTGAAAGCCAGCCCGCTCAAAGTTGTAGGAGAGCGTTTCGAGCAGAACGCTATCATCTTCGACCAGGAGTATTGTTGTCATGTCTCTACTCTAGCGAATGAGCATTAACGTTCTGTTATACCACGGTTAAACTCACGCGGAGTTTTATCAACCTTCATAATGATCACATCTTCGCAACATACCTGATGCAATATTGCTTACAAACGCGCCCGGTCGGTTCTCTATAATCGATGACAAGAATTTGGAACTTGGCTCATCGAAAGAGGCGTTTGTATGGCTCAGATTCCCCCCACCATGCAGCGTGCGGTCCGTGGTGACAAGAACCCACTCGATGTCATCGAACAGAGTCTGCGCAATGCCATTTTTGGCCAGGAGCGCGCAATTGAGGCGATTATCCGGGTGCTCAATCGAGCGCGATTTGGTTTCGCAGCAGGCAACGCGCGCCGCCCGCGCGCCACGTTGCTCTTTCTTGGTCCCACCGGCGTTGGTAAGACCGAAACGGCGCGCCGACTGGCGCAGTTGTTGCGGCCCGATGGCGAAGCATTTCTCAAGATCGACTGTTCGCTCTTCTCACAGGGGCATGAGGTATCGGCGCTGGTTGGCGCGCCGCCGTCGTATGTCGGGCGCGATCAGAAACCGTTGCTGAACCCCGACATTATCGAACAGGAAAACAGCGTCGTCCTCTTCGATGAGATCGAAAAAGGTCAGCCGGAATTGTGGAATCTGCTGCTTCAGATCATGGAAGATGGCGAAATCTTGTTGCTGAACGGCGGACGGCGTGTGTCGTTCAGTAACAGTGTGGTCATTCTCACCACGAACGTCGGCGCCAAGGAGATGGTCGACTTTCTCGATCAGCGCACCATCGGCTTTCGCACATCGCGTCAGGACGTGGAGGCGACCGGACGGCAGATCTATCAGATCGGGTTCGAGGCGCTCCAAAAAGTCTTTCAGCCGGAATGGATCAATCGCATTGATGAGATCGTCGCCTTCCGCCCGCTGTCGAGTGAGGTGTTACGGCAGGTGCTCGACCGGATGGTGAAGGAAGCGAATCAGCAGTATCAGCGCCATGGCATCCACGTCACATTGACTGAGGAGGCGTGCGAGTATGTGCTGCGCAAGGGGTTCGAGCCGCGATTTGGCGCCCGCCCGCTCCGTCAGCAACTCCTCAAACTGATCGAAGCGCCGCTCGCCGATCTGATGGCGTCTGGCGGCATCCCAGCCGGTAGCCGGGTGCTCGTCGTGGCCACCGGAATAGACCGCCATGGCGAAGCGCTGGAGTTTTACCACGAGCCGGCGCCGGAACTGCTTGTGCAGGCGCAGGAACTGCGCGCCGCCGAGGTGGGACGTTCAATGAGCGACGGTCCGCAGCAACCGAGCGTTGGTCTAACGACTGACCACGGGCATACCATGGAGCACTCCGCCGGTCCGTTCGGCGCCCGCGGGCCACGCGCCACGCCGCGCCGCAACGACGAGCGACGTTGAGGCGTCACCACGAAGACACAGAGCACACAGAGGGGCTTCATTCGTGCGATGTCGCCACGCTCTCTGCGCCTCTGTGGTTACTGCCCGGTTGCGAAAACGCTGAGGGGTTACCACAGAGACACAGAGGACACAGAGAGGCTTCATTCGTGCGATGTCGCCACGCTCTCTGCGCCTCTGTGGTTACTGCCCGGTTGCGAAAACGCTGAGGGGTTACCACAGAGACACAGAGGACACAGAGAGGCTTCATTCGTGCGATGTCGCCACGCTCTCTGCGCCTCTGTGGTTACTGCCCGGTTGCGAAAACGCTGAGGGGTTACCACAGAGACACAGAGCACACAGAGGGGCTTCATTCGTGCGATGTCGCCACGCTCTCTGCGCCTCTGTGGTTACTGCCCGGTTGCGAAAACGCTGAGGGGTTACCACAGAGACACAGAGGACACAGAGAGGCTTCATTCGTGCGATGTCGCCACGCTCTCTGCGCCTCTGTGGTTACTGCCCGGTTGCGAAAACGCTGAGGGGTTACCACAGAGACACAGAGGACACAGAGAGGCTTCATTCGTGCGATGTCGCCACGCTCTCTGCGCCTCTGGCAGTTAAGACGCTGCATGGCAAAGGAGTTATCATGCCAGACGTGCAAGACCTGAACCCGATTACTGAGGCTATCATCGGTGCGGCTATCAATGTTCATCGTACTCTCGGTCCCGGTCTGCTGGAGTCCGCCTATGAGACCTGTCTGGTTCATGAATTATTGCAACTCGGTCTGCATGTCGAACAACAAAAGCCTCTGCCGATCGTGTACAAAGGCATCCGTCTGAATTGCGGCTATCGCCTGGATATTGTAGTGAACGAGGCAGTCATCGTCGAACTCAAGACGGTTGAGCACCTGTTACCCATTCACGAAGCGCAGTTGCTATCATATCTCAAACTTTCAGGATGTCGAGTCGGGTTGCTGATTAACTTCAACGTACCAGTGCTCAAAAAAGGCATCCGTCGGATGGTGCGGTAAACAGGAAATATCACCACAGAGACACAGAGCGCACCGAGGGAAGGAAGTTCTTGACATGTCGCTGTCTCTGTGCTCGCTGTGTCTCTGTGGTAAACAGGAAATATCACCACAGAGACACAGAGCGCACCGAGGGAAGGAAGTTCTTGACATGTCGCTGTCTCTGTGCTCGCTGTGTCTTTGCGGTAAACAGGAAATATCACCACAGAGACACAGAGCGCACCGAGGGAAGGAAGTTCTTGACATGTCGCTGTCTCTGTGTTCTCTGTGTCTTTGCGGTAAACAGGAAATATCACCACAGAGACACAGAGCGCACCGAGGGAAGGAAGTTCTTGACATGTCGCTGTCTCTGTGTTCTCTGTGTCTCTGTGGTTCATACTCCATCCCCATCATTCCACGATCTGCCCGTCGCGCAGTTGATAGACGATATCGGCGAAATCGAAGATCGTCCGGTCGTGGGTTGCCATGATCAGGGTCACGCCTTCGGTGCGCACAATGGTGCGCAGCAGCGTGAGCAGATTCCGCCCTGTCGTCGAGTCGAGTTCACCGGTTGGCTCATCTGCCAGCAGGAGGCGCGGGCGCGATACGAGTGCGCGGGCAATAGCAACCCGTTGCTGTTGCCCGCCCGACATTTCAGCAGGACGGTGCGTTGCCCACCGTTCGAGACCGACCAGCGCCAGCGCCGCCTCGGCGCGCTGCCGCCGCTCACGACCGGAACGCACCCCCGCGATCCGCAGCGGCATCTCGACATTCTCCCATGCTGAGAGAATCGGGAGCAGGGCGAACGATTGAAAGATGAACCCGATCTTCTCGCGGCGCAGCAGCGTTAATTGATCCTGATCCATGCCGTTCAACACCTGCCCGAAGAGCGCAACTTCCCCTTCCGTCGGCTGATCGAGCCCGCCGATCATGTTGAGGAGCGTCGTTTTCCCAGAGCCGGAGCGCCCCATAAGCGCCACAAACGCGCCCTCCTCAACGGTCAGGTTCACATGGCGCAGCGCGAGCACCCGTTCGTTATTGACCATATAGGCGCGCGTGACATTGGTGACGCGCACCGCAGGGATGGGAACAGCGGTTGACATAGCAGTATCAGGCAAAGGTCACGACCGTCGGCGTTGCAGAAGGTTCATCCATTTTTTGATGCCGCGCGGTTTTTCCGGCGGCGGCTCGTCCGGTTCGGTCAGGCGTTTGACCGTCGGCGCAGCGCCAGCGACCGGGCGCAACACCAAACCTTCGGGTGTCTCTTCCATACGAATGCGATCGCCAATGTTGTAGCGTTCGCGGATTTCCTTCGGAATTTGCAGGCGCCCGGCGGAGTCGAGCATGACCAGTTCCTCGAAGACATGCGCACGCGCTGCGCCATCGCCATTCGCCGGGTCGGCGGCTTCTGTCTCCACGCGCCGGGTTTCGCTGCTGGTCTTGCCATCGCGGATCGCCACCACGCGATCAACAAAACGCGCGATGTTCGGATCATGCGAGACGATCACGACGGTCAGACCATAGGTGCGGTTCAGTTCGTGAAATATCTCGAAGATGGTCTCAGCGGTGTGGGAGTCGAGCTCACCGGTCGGCTCGTCGCCAAGGAGGAGCGCCGGACGGTTGGCGAGAGCGATGGCTATAGCAACTCGCTGCTGTTCGCCGCCGGAGAGTTGCGCCAGGCGATGGTTGCGCCGGTGGGAAAGCCCGACTGCATCGATCAGTTCACCGGCCCACTCACGGCGCTCGCGCGCGCCGACCCCCGCCATAATCATCGGCAGTTCGACATTTTGCTCGACGTTCAGGTATGGAATCAGATTGCGCGCCTTTTGCTGCCACACAAAACCGACATACTGGCGGCGGTAGCGGTCGAGTTGCGCATCGCTGAGCTTCAACAGGTCATTGCCGGCGACGATGACCCTGCCGGCGGAGGGGCGATCCAGACCGCCGAGGACGTTGAGCAGGGTCGTTTTGCCGCTGCCGCTCGCGCCGACCAGCGCCATCACTTCACCGGGTTGCACCGTCAGGTCGAGACCCTGGAGCGCGACGATCTCAATCTCGTCGAGTTTGTAGATCTTGACCAGGTTTTCGCAGAGGATTAGCGGTTCGCTCATAACTACTCATATGGAACACCGAACCTCGGCGTCAGATCGCTTCTCCCAATTTGACTGCCTGGAACAGTTTCATGCGCCGGAGCAGAGCAATGGTAATCAGCACAGCCGCAATCAGCATCGCGCCAAAGACCATGTAGATAATGGCGATCTGCTCCCACGCGATCTGGACGACAAATGGCGGGATTTGCGCGTTGGCGCCACGACGGACCTGTAAAAACGGGATAAACAACTGACTGGCAGTGACGCCGATCAGCGTGCCGCCAATCATGCCGGCGCCGATAATCAGCGCCTGCTCCCACGCCAGCAACGCGCCGAGTTGCCGGGTCGAAAGCCCGATGGCGCGCAGCATACCGAGTTCGACGAACCGGCGCTGGAATGAGAGCGCTGAATAGAACAAGAACCCCAGCACCGTCAGAAATGCCGAGGCGATGAACCCGACTGACAGCAAGCCGTAGAAACCCTGTCGTTCGGGGCGCGCATGCTCGGCGACGATGATCGTCGGCGCAAAGCCACGCTCGAAGGTGCGCAACCCCAGTTCGCGCAGCCCTTCGTCAATCGTCTGGCGCTCAACACCCGGCGCCAACCGGAGCCAGACATCGTAGGGATATTGCCCGCCCTGCATATCGAAGGCATAGTCGAGATTTCCGATCAAGAACGGACCATCAGTTGGATAGACCGTCGGGAAGAGGTTCACATACCCGACAACGATCACCGGCACACGAACCTTCCGGTCGAGGTCGTTCATGACCACCTCAAAGCGGTCGCCGGGACGCAGACGGTTTTGCGCCGCAAACGCGCTATTGACCAGCACGGCGGAAGGGTCGTCCGCCAGACGGTTCATCAGCGCGCCGAGTGACTCACCGGCATAATCGGCGCGCCAGTGAATGACGGCGGGCAGGTCCACCCGGTCAACACCGATGAAACGAGCAGGGATGGTGCGATTGGCCAGAGTGATCTCAACCTGACTGACCGATACGCGCGTCGCCGCCTCGACGCCGGGGATGGTCAGGTAATCGGTGACCGGCAGGAACATGAAGCGCGCCTCCTGCATGCCATCGGACACCAGCGGCTGTTGCGGTTGCATCCCCGCCATAGGACCGGAGAAACCGCCGCTCTGTCCCAGATCGTACAACCGAATGTCGCTGCCGGATTCGTAGTACACCTGATCGATCAGATGGCGGTCGAGCGTTTGCGCCATAGACGCGGTAAATGTTGCAAGGCTGAGGGTGAGGATCAGCAGCAACACCGGACCGGTGTAGGCGCCGGGAGTACGCGCCAGATACCGGAGCGCCGTCACCGTCGCCACACCGCTCATATGCCGCGCCAGCCACTCGAGTGCGCTCATCGCCAGCGGAAAGATGCGCGTCGCCACCAGCGCCAGCGTGAACATGTAGAGGGTCGGCGCCAGCAGTAACAGCGGATTGCCAAACGGATCATCAGCCGCGCCAAGGAATGCCACTGTGCCACGCTGTTCCAGGAGCGTATAACCATAATAGACCGGCAGCAGCAAGAGCAGATCGAGGTACATGCGCTGCCAGAACGGTTTGCGCGTCGCCCGCGCGCGTTCGCTCTTGAACGACACAATCGTATAGCGGGCGACTCCGAACGCAGGCAACAGGCTTGCAGGCACCATCACTATCAGCATTTGCCAGGCGCGTTGCCAGGCGTCGGGAGTAAGTTCAATCGGCAACCACTCACCCGGTTGGACATCGAGGAACGAGCGCGTCCAGGTCATCAGCAACCCGGCGCCCTGCCCCACGGCGACCCCCGCCGCCAGTGCGGCGATGCCGAGCAGCAAGCCCTCGATCAGGTAGATACCGAGCACCTGAAGGCGCGAAGCGCCACGGCTGCGCAATACAGCAATCTCGTTGCTCTGGCGCTGCACGACCAAACCGGCGACCAGCAGAATGAAATACGCAATCAGACCAAGCACCGGAACGCTAAAGATCGTCAGAATGAGGGTCAGCCGCTGTACCTGGCGCTGATGCTCTGCCAATGCCTGCGCTGGCGAGATGTCGATGCGCGATCCGGGCAAAATGGTGGTGATATCGGTGGCGATGCGATTGATGCGCGCGCGCACATCAGCGACATCCGAAGAACGCACACTGCTCCCGTCGGCAATCGCATACCACGTAGCAACATAGATCGGTTTTGGATTAATCGCTGTCAGACGGTCACGAAAACTCTCTTCCGGCACAAAGAGTGTATCGTAGAGAGTCACCGGATCGTAGAACCAGTAGTCGCTGCCGGAATCACGCACGCGCCAGACTCCTGCGATACGGATCGGGTAACTCTGATCGACGCGCTGTTCCTGTGGACCAAGGATGAGGTACTCCTCTCCAACCTGAAAGCCAAGCCGTCCCGACAGATCTTCCGAAATCAACACCTCAATCGGTCCGTCCGTCGATGCCGGTTGTGGAAATGCACCATCGATAATATCAATGTGCTGCTCAAAATCGGTGGCGAAGGCGGTATTGACAAAGATCAGCGGCTTCCCGACGCCGCCGGCGGGCATCAGGGGCGCTTTGTCCGTGGCGACGTAGCGCACCTCTGTCATAATCGGCAGACCAAGGCGTTCCGCCAGTTGGGTGCGCATATACTCATCGAGCGGGGCATAGTCGCGCCAGGAAATGACGCCGGTTTGCGAGCCGAGGTAACGAAACATAAAGGCGAACGGCGGTCGTTTGGAGCCTGCTTCCCCCTGAGCCAGTTCATCACGCAGGATACGATAGCCGACCGCCTCGGCATACACCGGAATACTGACCGTCAACCCGATAGCGACGATGAAGCCGACGGCGATGGCGAGCATCAGCCCCAGGTGGCTCCACAACCGTCGGCTGACGACGCGCAACACGCCGATGAGTGATCCGGGGGACCACCATTTGCTCCAGCGCCTCAGCGAGAGACTGGAGACGACAGGTTGTGACGAACCGGGAGAGGATGTTGTTGCCATGCCAGGTCACCATGTCGGGTTGTGGAGCCGGTGCGTTGCATCGGCGTTATACCAATGACGATTGAAGATGCCGCATGCGTGTCATTCCGAGCCCTTCGCTTCGCTCAGGGTAAACGCAGCGCGGAATCGGAGCGGGTCGCGCACGACCCCTCGCGCTGCTCGGGGTGACCATGCCGGATGGTCACAGGTGATTGGTATTGCTTACTGTCCGACGACAATATCGCCTTCCTTCACCCCTTCGAGGATTTCGATCCGTTCCAGGCTGACGATACCGACTCGCACATCCTGGCGTCGCTGGCGGTCGCCTTCTTTGACAACGACGAACCGCCGACCTTCGAAGGCGCGCACCGCCTGCGGCGGCAGCCAGAGCGCATCCTCAACACGCTTCAGGGTAATGACCACCTGCGCCAGATCGCCAACTTCGAGATCGACACCCGGCGCCTGAAAATCGATATGGTACGCGCGGTCGGGGTTGATCGTCGCGGCGCTGCTGGTGAGCGTGGTAGGCAGTTTCGTCACCACGCCGTCGAACACTTTGCCCGGCGCACGCGAGAAGGTGATCTGCACCTGCTGCCCCAACCCAATTCGGGAGGCATCCTGCGACGCGACATTTTCGACCAGCAATTCTTTTTCGGTATCGTCCATCACCGTGATAACCGCACGGTAGGCCGTGATCTGATCGCCCGGCTTATTGCCGACTGCCGCAACCTTGCCGTTGAAAGGCGCATAGAGGCGCATCGCTTCCATCTGCGTCTTCAGGCGCTCGACCTCCAGTTGCGCGGCGGCGACCCGCCCTTCGAGTTCGCTATCGCCGATCTGCTTCGCCTCCTCGACGGCAATCTGCGCCCGTTCGACATTGCGCCGCGCACGCGCCAGGTCCTCCGGTTTCGGTCCGCGCGTCAGCGCATCGTAAGCAGCCTGCGCCTCCGCCAGCAGCGCCTCGGCGCGCGCGATTGCCGGTCCTTCGTTCTGGCGTGCCTGATCATACGCCAGTTGCGCCTGGCGAACCGCCATTTCGGCGTTACGCAGTTCGGCTTCGGCGCGCTCGAAGGCTTCTTTCACCGCGTTGTAGCGCCAGTCCTGCGGTTTATCTTTGACATCGTTCCATTCGGTCAGCGCGCGCAGGTACGCCGTCTGGATCGCGGGCAGAGCATTGGACGCCTGCGCAAGCGCCATTTCGGCGCGCGTCTTTTCAGCAGAGGCGTTGGTGCGCACCTGCTCAAGGTTTGCCTGCGCCTGCGCCAGGTTCGCCTGCGCACGCGCCACGTCGAGCGGTTCTGGCGGCTCTTGCAGACGACGTAGTTGCGCCTGCGCTTCTTCCAGGTCGAGTTCGGCGCGGCGGATGGCTGCATCGCGCTGCGCTTTCGAGCGGTTCAGCACCAGTTGCGCCTGTTCCAGCGCCACTTCCGCCTGCCGCAACTGATTCGGCAGATCGCCCATTTCGAGTTCGGCGAGCAACTGCCCCTTCGTCACCGGATCGTTGCGATCAACGTACAACACCTTGAGAAAGCCATTCTGGGTGAACGACAGTTCTACCTGTTTGGTGGCAGCAACGAACCCACTGACCTTGATCTCATCGACGACCACGCCGCGCTGCACGGTGTATGTCGGTTTTTCCAGCACATTCTGGATCGGACGCGGCGTGGGAGTTGGCACGGTCTGCACCGTTGCACCGCCACAGGCAGTGAGCAGCGCGAGCGCCAGAACAAAGAGTGCGGTGCAGGAAAGGAAGGATTGATGCTTCATATGCTATTTCGTCAATGGAACGTGACTATAAGGATTATACATCGTTTGACGATGGGAGCGGTCACACGCGCGGCAACGACGCGACCTGCGCAGCATTATCCGGCGCGCGTCGCCACAGCGTGAAGAGATAGACCTGAATGCACCAGCCGACCAGCGCCCAACATCCGACGACCAATGGCACATCGCCGAGAACATCGGCGACGCTGCTGAGGAACAGCCCGCTCACCTGGCTGACCCCCATCACGACGAGCATATAGACACCCATCACCCGTCCACGCATGTCGTCCGGCACGGCCATTTGCAGCAGGGTATTCGTCAACGTCAGCACCATAATCCCCGTCCATCCAATCGCCGCCAGCAGCGCCATCGCCAGTACAAACGATCGCGTCAGGGTAAACGCACCAAGCAACAGCATATAACTGAGCAAGGCAACTGAACGCACGCCAACCCGCGGCAGACGATCGCCGACGAGGGTGATCATCAGTGCGGCAGCCAGCGCCCCGGCGGCGTTGGTTGCCGCCAGCACGCCGAAGCCCTGCGCATCGGCGCCGAGCACATTGCGCGCAAAATAGGGCATGAGTGGGAAGTATGCCAGTCCAAAGACGCAGTGGGCGGCGATCTGAAGCAGCAGCAGTCGCACCCGCGCATCGCGGCGTATATAGGCAAACCCTTCGCGCATTTGCTGCCAGTGGCTCTGGCGCAGCGGCGCGACGAAGGGGCGCAGTCGCATCATGAGCAGCCCGCCGATGACTGCCAGAACGCTCAGCCCATTGAACAGAAACGCCGGACCTTCGCCGGTGACGGCGACCAGCGCTCCGGCAGCCGCCGGTCCAATAATGCGCGCGCCGTTCATGATGGTCGAGTCGAGCGCAATGGCATTCATCAGGTCCTCTCGCCCAACGAGTTCGATGGTAAACGCCTGGCGCGCCGGGTTCTCGAACGCAGACGCAATGCCGACCATCAGGGCAGCGATGAGGACATGCCAGACCTGCACGACATCACTGAAGATCAGCAACGCCAGCAACAGCGCCATCGCCATTGCCGTTCCCTGGGTCATCAACAGCAGGGTGCGTTTTGGGATGCGATCCGCCAGAGCGCCGGCAGGCGCAGACAGGATCAGTACCGGCAACGACTGCGCAGCGGCGGTGGCGCCAAGCCAGAATGGCGCGTCCGTCAGGCGCAATACCAGCCAGCCTTGCGCGGTCGCCTGCATCCAAAACCCGATATGCGCGATGAGTTGCCCGAAGAACAATAGCCGGTAGTTGCGATGGCGCAAGGCGCGCAGCGCATGCGGCATACGAAGACGGCGACGCGATGGCGGAATGGCATATGGGGACGACACAACAGAGACTCCTCATCGAGCAGGCGCAGAGAGTGCTATAATAGCACACATCCTGACGCGCGGTTCTATTCGGTCGAGGGTGAGCGCGGCGCATGCGCCATCCTGACAGTGTCCATCCGGCAAACACCATGATATTCGTAGCGCAGGAGAGTGTGGCCACCTCTGGCATAGCAGGATCATCCAGGAAAAGTTCCGCCAATGACCGACATCATTTCGTTCAACGACGTGCTCTCTGCTCGCGACCGTCTGCACGGCATTGCGCATACGACGCCGGTGGCGACTTCGCGCACGCTCGATGCGCGGACCAGACGCGCTTTGTTTCTCAAGTGCGAGAATCTGCAACGCGGCGGCGCGTTTAAGTTTCGTGGCGCCTACAACCTGATCAGCCGCCTGACGGACGACGCGCGACGGCGCGGCGTCGTCGCCTATTCGTCAGGAAACCATGCGCAGGGGGTCGCGCTCGCTGCACGCCTGCTCGAAACGCCTGCCATTATTTGCATGCCATCCGATGCGCCGGCAGTCAAGGTTGAAGCCACGCGCGGCTATGGCGCGGAGATCGTGTTCTACGACCGTATGCGCGACGACCGCGCGGCGCTGGCGCAGCGCATCGCAACCGAACACGGCGCGACCCTCGTGCCGCCCTACGATCACCCGCATATCATGGCAGGGCAGGGAACAGCAGCGCTCGAACTGCTCGAACAGGTCGATGGCATTGACACGCTGGTTGTACCGGTTGGCGGCGGCGGGCTGATCTCCGGGTGCGCCATCGCCGCTCACGGCGTGAACCCTGCCATCCAGGTCATTGGCGTCGAACCTGAAGATGCCGACGATACGCGCCGTTCCCTGGAGGCCGGCACACGCATCACTATCCCGCCGCCAACAACGATTGCCGACGGTCTGCGCGTCACGACTCCTGGTGCGCTGACGTTCCCTATCGTGCAACGCCATGTGGCGCAGATTGTCACGGTGAGCGACGATGAGATCCGTGAAGCGATACGCTTTGTGATGCTGCGCATGAAACTGGTCGTCGAGCCGAGCGGCGCAGCCGGGATTGCCGCCGCGCTTGCCGGTCGTCTACCGGATTCAGCGCAGCGTGTCGGGATCATCGTGTGCGGCGGCAATATCGACCCGCCGTTGCTGGCGTCGTTGTGGGAAGAGCGTTGAATGTGGGCGGGTGAGCGGTGAGCGGTGAGAGACGAGAAGGCGAGTGGTGAGCGGCGAGCGGGGTGGCAGGTGCGAAGGTTGCAGGTTGCAGGCATCCATGACCGGTAGGAGCGCACGGCGGTGCGCCCGTGGAAACGTTGCACGTTTTTGGTCACGCAAAGGCGCGAAGGCGCGGAATTGAAGGAGGGAAGGTTGCAGGTTGAACGTAGATCTGTTGCAACGCAACGGCTGTAGCGTGAGATGAAAGGCAAGAAGGTTATGGGTTGAAGGCGGGTGATCGTTGCATGTTGAAAGTTGCACGTTGCACGTTCTACCACCTGACCCCCAAACCCTTGACCCTCCCCTCGGTTCTCGGTTCTCAGTTCTCAGTTCCTGGTTCAAGGAGAAGAGACATGGGCGCAACCACCGGTCACATTCCTGGCGCACAATGGTCGCTCTTCGGAGCGGAACTGCACATTCCGGACGGTTTCCTCAACCTGCCGATCTCGATTGTCTGCTGGATCGGCGCGATTGCGCTCATTGCATTTGCCACCCAACGCGCGCAACGCACGCTCGATGAGCGCCAGATGCCGCTGATGGGCATCATGGCAGCGTTCATTTTTGCGGCGCAGATGATCAACTTCCCGGTCGCCGGCGGAACGTCGGGGCACCTGCTCGGCGGTGTGCTGGCAGCGGTCACGCTCGGTCCGTGGGCGGGGATTCTGGTGATGACCGCCGTAATCGCCGTGCAGGCGCTGCTCTTCCAGGATGGTGGGCTGCTGGTAATGGGGGCGAACATTTTGAACATGGGGTTAATCACGGCGTTGATCGGCTATGGACTGTATCGCAGCGTTATTCATCAGCGTCCGGCGATTCGCCTGGCAGTCATTGGCGTGGCAGCCTGGCTTTCGGTGATGGGCGCTGCGCTGGCGACATCGCTGCAACTCTGGTTGAGCGGCACAGTTCCGCTCGAGGTGGTAATCCCGGCGATGATGAGCGTGCATGCACTGATCGGCATCGGCGAGGCGCTGATCACGGTCGTGGCAGTGTCATTCATTCTCCGCACACGCCCGGAACGTATGGCAACCGATGCGCAGCGCAGCGGCGCTGACCGCGGCTGGATCATTGGCGGCGCACTTGCCGCGCTCATCGTGGTCGTGTTGTCGCCGCTCGCCTCCGCCAACCCGGACGGTCTCGAGCGCGTGGCGGAGGATATGGGCTTTATCGATCTGGGGCAAAGCGCACCGTATGAGATTATTCCCGACTATACCGTACCCTTCCTTGGCGAAACGCCGCTCTCGACAATTGTAGCAGGCATTATCGGGGCGCTGGTCGTCACTGTGGTCGTCGTCCTTATCGCACAGGCAGTGCGAAGCCGGCAGGCAGGGATCAGGAGTTAGGTTCGTGGTTCATGGCGCTTCTATGACACACACCCACCTGTCCGATCGCTATCAGGACGGCACGAGCATCGTTCATCGGCTCGATCCACGAGTCAAGGTGATCGTGACCCTTCTGTTCATCATGTCGAACGTGTTGTTGCCCGATGGTGCATGGACGGCATTCGCGTTATCGCTGGGGTTGGTAACGCTGGTCTGCACGCTGGCAGGATTCGGCGCGCTCTTCGCGCTGAAACGGTCGTTTGTGGCGTTGCCGTTCGTGCTTGTTGCCATCACCGTCCTGTTTACCACACCAGGGCGAACGGTCGCTGGCTGGCAGATCGGCGACAGCGCACTTATCGTAACCGATGCAGGGGCGACGCGCTTTTTCAGCATTCTGGCGCGCAGCTGGATTTCGGTGCAGATGGCGATTGCGCTGACGGCGGTCACAAACATCCCCGACCTGCTTCACGCCCTGCGGCATTTGCGCGTTCCTGCGCTCCTGGTTGGCGTCATGGGGTTTATGCTGCGCTACCTGGACGTTCTGACTGACGAGGCGCTACGGTTGATGCGCGCGCGCGATGCGCGCAGCGTGGGAAGCGGCGGTTCGCTTGTCTGGCGCGCGCAGGTGGCAGGGTATATGGTCGGTCAACTCTTTCTGCGCACATATGAACGCAGTGAACGGGTGTATCAGGCAATGCTGGCGCGCGGTTTCGACGGACGCTTCCTGACGACCAATCCACACCAGATGCGCGAACATGACTGGTGGGCGCTGGCAGTCGCGGTCGTGGCGCTGGCGCTGGTGCATGCGGCGGGATATGCGCTGCGGATGTCATGACAAAACGCCAACGAGGATGGACAGACTATCGTCTGGTGATGTACGATTCCGGCGCCGTCGCGCCTTTGGGTAATACTAATGACGATTGACGATGCCGCCTTCGTGTCATTCCGAGCGCAGCGAGGAATCTCAGCAGGTCGCGCCAGACCCCTCGCGCTGCTCGGGGTGACAATTTCCTGATGACTGACGCGGAGAAACTCGAACTGGAGTTGGGTCGCGCCAGACCCCTCGCGCTGCTCGGGGTGACAATTTCCTGATGACTGACGCGGAGAAACTCGAACTGGAGTTGGGTCGCGCCAGACCCCTCGCGCTGCTCGGGGTGACCGTGCCGGATGTTCACAGGTCATTGGTATAATAGGATAGATCAGGGCGCCGGATGGAGAACCTGCCGATATGACCGAATCCATTGCTGCGGAACTGGCAACCCCAACATTTCTTGCCGATCCCTATCCTGTTTACCGGCGCCTGATCGCGCAAACGCCGGTGTTCTGGCTGCCGCATAGCAATGCGCCAGGCGGGATGTGGTGCGTTGCGCGCTATGACCACGTTACTTTCATTCTGCACCAGGCGCCGATCTTCAAGGATACAAGCCGCATCGCTCCGCCCGACCGTCTCACTCCGCTCGACCGGGCAATGTTGCAGCGCGACCCGCCCGACCATACACGCCTGCGGCGACTGGCGAGCCATGCGTTTACGCCGCGTCGCATCCAGAGTCTCGAACCGCACATCGAGCAGATGAGCCTGGAACTGCTCACGCGCATCCGCGAACGCAGCACGGCGGATTTTATTGCAGACTATGCCCGTCCCCTGCCGATTATGGTTATTGCTGAACTGCTCGGAGTGCCGTTCGAGGATCACGACCGGTTCAGCGCCTGGTCGGATCAGATCATGACCGGAAGCGACTCGGTGCTTGGCGGCGAGGAAGCGGCACGCGCGTCACAGGAGGCGATGGCGTCGCTGGTCGCTTATTTCACGTCGCTCATCGAGCGGCGTCGCCGGCAACCGCGCGATGACCTGATCAGCGCACTGATCGCCGCGCGCGACGCCGAAGATCGCCTGAGCGAGGATGAACTGCTGGGGATGTGCGTCCTGCTCCTGATTGCCGGTCACGAAACGACAGTGAACCTGATCGGCAACGGATTGTTAACGCTGCTGCGCCACCCGGATCAACTGGCGTTGCTGCGACGCCATTCAGAATACCTGACCCCCGCAATTGAAGAGATGTTGCGTTTTGAAAGTCCGGTGCAGCGCTCGACTCCACGTTTTGCCGCCGAGTCATTCGAGATCGAGGGGCAGCGGATCGAAGCGGGGCAGCAGATCAGTCTGATGTTCGGCGCCGCTAACCGTGACCCGGCGTACTTTCCCGATCCAGACCGCTTCGATGTGACGCGCCATCCCAATCCGCATGTGGGGTTTGGGTCAGGTATTCACTACTGCCTGGGCGCACCGCTGGCGCGCATCGAGGCGCGAGTAGCGTTCAGCCACATTCTGGAGCATCTGCCGACCATCCGCCTGGCGACCGATCAACCGGAGTGGAAACCTGTCACCTGGCTGCGGGGGCTGAGGCGTCTGCCGGTCAGATGTGATTAGAGTTTGCTCCGTCCCCAGAGGAAGCGCGCGATCCGGCGCGAGAGCACGATCCGCCGGTCAGCCCGTTGCACAACCAATCCATCGTGCGTATCGGGACGACGGATCAGCGGCGTTCCGGGTCGCAACCCGCGCGTCCAGAGAAACTGGAGCGCACAACTGTCTTCGCCGGCTTCCTCGTCGATCCGCGAGATAATGAACCAGGAATTGAGCGGAGTCGTGACGAGCAGTTGTTCATCGGGATGCACGTCGCTGCGTCCAGGGACAGGATTTCCATACGGACAGGTTGTTGCATCGGCGGTCAGCGCCTCGATTCGCGCTTCCATGAGCGGCGAGAGGAGCGGTTCGAGATGTTTTGCCTCGCGGTACACTTCGTGCCATGGCACTTTGAGCGTATCATAGAGGAAACGTTCGAGGAGGCGACGACGGCGAAGGATCTGCGCGCCAGCCGCTGCGCCTTCGTCGGTCAGATGAAGAACATGGGTATCGTCGCACCAGATCAGGCGCTTCTGTTCCAGGCGTCGCAACGCAAGCGTCACTGACGGCGGCAGGGCGCGCGCTCGCAGCCAGTGAACGACCTGCGCAGCCATAACCGGCTCGCGCCGTTCGCTTAATACCGTCACAACATCGAGACAATCGCGTTCAATGTCTTCCGTACCGTTGCTGTCGGTTCCGTCGATACCGGTCAGTTGCACGATCCGTAATGGCATGCCATTCCTCGAATGTTTGTGCGTCCGATTGACTGCGCGCGGCGCAAGGCGTAGCCAGCGGCGTCAATGCGCCCTGCACGGACTTATACCAATGACGATTGACGATGCCGCATGCTGGTCATTCCGAGCCCTTCGCTTCGCTCAGGGTAAACGCAGCGCGGAATCTGCGCGGGTCGCGCACGACCCCTCGCGCTGCTCGGGGTGACCATGCCGGATGGTCACCGGTCATTGGTATTACGTGCGTCCTGGCGATTTTCACCCACTACCGGCTTTCACCGTCGAGCATGCGCTCGATCCGCGCGCGCATCGCGGCATCGGCATGCCCGCTCTCGCGCGCGCCAACGCAGAGACAATACACGCCACTTCCAGCTTCATGGCGAACCTCGATCCGATAGACGCCGGCCGATGGCAATGGCGGCACGTAGGACTGGACCAGGCGATAGGCGCGTCCGGCAATCGTCAGCGGCGAGAGATGCATGTCGGGCGCCAACCCGTCTGTGGGAAAACCGGGACCGGAGAGGACCATATGCGCCCTGAAGCCGGACTGGTGCTCCTTTTCGGGAATGAGCAGCATGGCACGAACACCGATCATTGCGGGAACTGAAAACGTGTAGTACGCACGCGGCGCTGCCACGCTGAGGCGGCCGTAGATCGCCTGAGCAAGTGTGGGATCGCGAATGACGAATGGCGCTGCCGGATCGTGCGAACCATCCTCATTGGCGATGCCCAGGTGCAACCGCGCCAGCGTCAGCAGCGCCGTCAGCAGCGCGAAGGAAGCGAGAAAGAACGCAATCATGCGAGCAATCGCCAGACATCATAACCGAACGAACCAGCGATAATCGCCAAAATGGCGGCGGAGAGCGGCAGCATATCGAAGCGGTGCGGGTGGCGCGTGCGCCAGAGATAGCGCAGACCCGACACCAGCAGCCAGAGCGCCACCAGGTCCAGCGCCATCGCAATCACCAGCGAGAAACTTCCTGCCAGCCCGATGAGCGGCAGCACAATCGGCAGAATCAGGTACTGCAACGTGCAGCGCAACCCGGAAATGACAAGTGCCAACCCAATGGTGCGCCCTTCCTTCGCTTCTTCCGGCATCACCTCTTCTTCGGCCTGCGGCGGCAGCGTCACAAAGAGCATCCGCGCCATTACGCGATCAACAGCATCTGCAACTGCCATGGCGGTGTCCGTTTCCAGGCCCCTTTCAGGCATGCGTTTCACAAACTATCGATGATTCGGTCGGATGGATTATAGCATGTATCGTTACCGCGCCGGATGCCCCTGACCTGCGACTCGCAAAACATAGAACATGCGCACGGCGATTCGGCATTCTGGCGCTGTGTCAGGCATCCTTGCGTCATACGGTCCCCTCATTGTCCCCGAAACGGTGGAAGCGCAAATGTTCGGCGCGCCTTTGGGAATGCCTTCTGTACGCACCAACGTCGCCCCACCCTTGCCCACTTAGAGGGAACGGTTTCCATGACGAGGGATGGGCGCCGCACCTAAACACCCCTGTTGTTCTCACTCCCCTGAAAGCCGGGCATCCACCTGAACAAGCATGGTCGCCCGTGAAACGCTACACATCCCGACGGCGCCGGTGAATGTGCGCAATCAGAAATGATACGATGCTCAGCATCACCAGAAGAGCGCCTATCGGCACTTCGCTCACCAGACCAAGGGACGGCGACAACGCCATCGCACCACGGACGGCGAGATCAAGGCCGACCAGCAGCACGGCGCCCAACAACCCGGCGGCGATCATCCGTTGCGCGCCAGACGAAGCGACAGCGCCAGCCCAACGCGCTGCAACCTGCCCGATCCAACCGAGAGCGCCGACGGCGACAACAACGGTGGCAACCGTCAGCGTCGCGCCTGCATAGCGCATCCAGGGCAGTCCTGGCTTCGCCGCGCTGACTGCACCGACCGGCGCAGCAACGAGCAGCAGCACCCAGACGCTGCTCCAGGTCTGCCAGTCGCGCTGTTCCAGGCTGCCGAGGCACCAGCGCACCCAGGTAGCGATCCGCACATCGCTTATCAGCAGCCCAAACGCCAGCGCAGGCGCAACCACTGCGATACTCAACCGGGCGACTCGACGCTGCCAGGTGCGCTGCAATCGGCGCTGCACAGCGATAAAAGCAGCAACGCCAATGCCACTGCCGAGCAGCGCTCCCGGCACGCTCCACTGCGCGCTTCCGGCAACAGTCAGCGCAACCGCTGCCCCCAGCGCGCTCAGGGACATCACGCCGCTCCACCCAGGATCGTGCGCCTCTTCATCGTCAGCGATTCGCCCAAGGGTCAGCGCCGCGAGCGCCGCCAGAGCGCCAGCGCAGCATCCCAGAAGCACCCTGGGCAACCGTATATTGAACAGAATGGCAGTCGCAATCGGGTCGGCGGATGGCGCAAAAACCACGGTCAGTAATCGATCCGGCGTGAGCATCACTATGCCAAACGTCAGGCTCATCGCAAACAGAACGCAGAGCAGCACGCCGCCAAGCGCACCAAACCAGATAAACCCCTTCCTCGACGCACTCGATGGCCATCGAATTATCTGTTCCATCGAATCCTCCTGAAGTCGTCGTCCATGCACAACGGCAAGCCGGCAGGATACTGTACAACGCGCCGCACTCGCTACCGTTGCGACATTCCGCATCCTGGCGACGATCCATCATCTGCCGGATCACCCGTGCGCCCGAAACGGCTTGCCGCGCGGTTCGGGAGTCAGGTCGGGGCGGTTGGTGTCAAGCACGACCTCATGCAACTCCAGTTTGCTGGGGGCACTGAACGTTTCTGGAGGCAGACTGCCTGAGCGCGCGTGCCCCTGGCGGAACGCATCTGAACGCACCCAGTTCTCGAAGTGCTCTCGACTCTCCCAGACAGTCAGAACGATGTACGGGTCGCCGGGATTAACCGGACGCAACAACTGATTGCTGACGAATCCAGGCATTCTATCGACCAGACCGGCGCGGTTGCGGAAGTTCTCTTCAAACAGATCGGCATAGTCGGGGTTGACGAAAATGCGGTTAGCGGTCGTCATCATACTCACTCCTCCTTCTGGCGGCACACCAGGCATCATCCAACTGCTTTTGGGTTTGGTTTGATCCGGTTCAGCACTCTGAGCGTTTCGACGCATCCATACGTCAGAGCAACATACCATGCCATCCATAACCACTGATCGGCGGCAACGGATGGCGACTCTGGCACAGCAGCCGGTTGCGGCGTTGTGTCTTCCGGTCCCTGTGCGGCGCCGGGCGGATCGCTCGTCACATCGCGCCGCAGCGACCGCAGTTGCGCATGAACCTGCGCCAGGTACACAGCGATAGTCACCCAGACCAGCAACACCGTCGCCATCGAAATGTAGATTGCAGATGTACTTTCACTCATGCCAGCGCCACCTTTCGCTGCGCTATCTGCACTTCGAGACTCAAGACCTGCGAGCGAACCAGGAACATCCAGACGAAGAGCATAGTAAAGCCAATGTTGGATGCCAGAAAAACCCATAGCGTGCGCTGATTTGCCAGCAGCCCGCTTCCCGGCGCTTCCATGTTGATGCGCGCCTCGCCACGCTCCAGGTTCACCGATTCGAGCGCCAGCGTAAACCGCTGTCCGGGAAACGTTGGTCGGTCGGTGTAACTGCGCGTCGTCAGATCGTAGCCGGGTCGCAGGATTGCCTCGCTCGCCAGACCAGGCGTGCTGACCTTCACCTGCGCAACAACGATGTCGCCCTGACGTTCAAGTCCCAGCAACTGCACCTTCTGATCGCCAAGCAGACCAACATTTCCGACCTGAAGTGTTATGCCGTTGCAGTCGCTGCCCTTGATGAACGCGCAATTCGGATGCAACGTACTTTCCGCCATACGCGGTGCGACGAACATCAGGAACGGCATCGTCACAAACGCAAACAGGCTATAGACCGCTGCCAACCGCCGCCGTCGCTCCGGTTCATCGATGGCGCTGCGCAACGCAAAGAGTGCGGCGTAGATCAGCAGCAGGATCAGGATTGTCACCTGGCGCGGATCCCAGTTCCAGAAGACGCCCCACGCGATCTGCGAAAACACCATGCCGGTCAACGTCGACAGCAAGGTGAAGATCAACCCGCCCTCTGCGGCGGCGGTCGCCTTTGCGTCATCGTCAGGACGCCGCCGGCGCAGGAAGAGGGCGCTGTAGACTGCGGACACGGTAAACGCAATGACCGCCACCCACGCGGTTGGGACATGGACGATAACGATGCGCCCTGCGTCGCCAAGCCCCTGATACGGCGGAATGACGACAAAGGTTGCGACGGTCACGCCTGCCAGCCATACGCCAACCAGAAGTTTCCCAATCGAACCGAGTCGCTGAACCATACATGTTTTCCTTTCGTCATGCGGTTCTATGTCTGTCATACCAATGACCTGTGACCATCCGGCATGGTCACCCCGAGCAGCGCGAGGGGGCGTGCGCGACCTGCTCAGATTCCGCGCTGCGTTGACCCTGAGCGAAGCGAAGGGCTCGGAATGACCAGCATTTGGTATCAGTTATTGTCGAATGCTGGCGGCAACGATACGGGTGTCAGCGTCAGTTTCCGACTTGTCTCACGGCAGAGTTGCACAAATACGAGCAGTTCCTGGGGCATAAAGCGGAGAATGACGCCGTCGAACACCAGGAGCCACGCCCCATACTTCTGATCGATCCAGATACTGCGCTCGACGCCAGCGTGCGCCACACACCCCACAGTCACCGAGGCGGGCTGCATTGCAGTCTCCGCCAGACCATGCATCAGACGAAAATCGTCCTGATGGATAGCCATGGCGAATGGTCCAAAGTCCAGTTGCAATCGTCCATCGCTGAGGAGCAGAATATGCCAGTTGCGCCCATTGTGCGCCAGCACGCGATACGGGGCGAGACGAAAATCCATATGCACTCCAGTCACCATCATCCCCAACCATACTGTCGTCTGGCGCGCAGGATCAGCGCCAGGAAGAACGGTCCCCCTGCAAATGCGGTGATTAGCCCAACCGGTATCTCGGCTGGCGCTGCCATCGTGCGCGCCAACAGGTCTGCCAGCACGAGCAGGTTGGCGCCACCGAGCGCGCAGGCAGGCAACAGGAGCCGATGGTCCGGTCCGGCAATCAGGCGCACGATGTGCGGGACGATCAATCCGATGAAGCCAATCGGACCGGCAAGCGCCACGGATGTGCCAGTGGCAAGCGCCGCTAACAGAATGACCCCGCGCTTGACCTGCTCAACTTCGATGCCAAGATGGCGCGCCTCGCTCTCACCAAGCGCAAACAGGTTGAGCGCTCGACCCAAGCGCGGAGCCAGAACCAGCGACAGACCGATCCACGGCGCCGCGACAATCAGGGTCTCCCAGAGTGCGCCGCCTAACCCGCCCATCGTCCAGAAGACAATAGATCGCAATTGCGCATCATCCGCCAGATAGGTCAACAATCCGGTGGTCGCTCCGGCCAGCGCATTGAGCGCCAGCCCGACGAGGAGCAGGGTTGCCACATCAGTGCGACCATGGCGCTGCGCCAGTCGATAGACGAGGGACGTCGTCGCTGTACCGGCGAGAAACGCCGCCAGCGGCAGGGTCATCAACCCCAGCGACGAGATACCAAGGACAATAACTGCAACGGCGCCAAGCGCCGCGCCGCTGCTGACGCCGATCAAGCCAGGGTCAGCCAGCGGGTTGCGAAACACCCCTTGAAGCAGCGCACCGCTCACTGCCAGCCCGGCGCCAACCAGCGTGCCGAGCAGCACCCGCGGCAGGCGGATCGTCCAGAAAATCGCCTCCTGCTGCGTACTGACAGGAACATCGATCACAACGCCGATCTTCCTCAGTAGCATGGCGCCGATAACGTCGGGGGGCACAGCGACCGCGCCGATACCCGCGCCAAGGAGCACAGTTGCCAGCAGCAGCAGGGTCAGTGCAGGCAGCAACCCGACACGCCGCCATCCGATGTGCGCGTGCATTGTTGCAGATGTCGAAACCATCGATGCTGCGCTCATGGATGCTTCTCCTGTGATGAAGTCTCATACAATGCGATGGCGAGATCGGCGAGCGCCTGGCCGGTGCGCGGACCCATGCCGAGCAGGTAGAGATCATCGAATGCAATGATCCGACGCTGTTTCCCGGCCGGCGTGTCAGCGAGACCGGGGATGGTCAGCAGACCATCGACGCCGCCAACTGACTCCAGCCCTTTTTCCAGCACTAGAATCACATCGGGTTGCGCAGCAATGACCACTTCGGGACTCAACGGTTTGAACTCCACAATCCCGGCTTCCGCACCTGCATTGAGTCCGCCGGCGGCAGTGATCATCACATTGACCGGCGTTTTACTGCCGGCGACCTGCTGAACATCCGTGCCGCGCAGATAGAGAAAGAGGACATGCGGCGGGTTCGTTATTCGACTCGCCAGGTCGCGCGCGCGCGCGATCTCGGCTTCGACCTGCGCGGCAAGGCGTTCGCCGCGCTGCGGAATGCCGAGCGCCTGCGCGACAAACCGAATTTTCTGCACCGGTGCATCGAGCGTTGGCGGATCGGCAGTGATCGCCACCGGCACGCCTGCGGTGCGGATCTGCGCCAGCGTTTCGGGCGGACCGGCCGCCTCATCGCCGATCACCAGCGTCGGATTGAGCGCCAGGATTCCTTCGGCGCTCAATCGCCGTTGATAGCCGATGTTTGGCAGCATTTTGGTGCGTTCGGGAGGAAATGTGGCACTGCTATCGACGCCGACGACATGATCCCCCATCCCAAGCGCAAAAATGATTTCGGTCACATCGCCGTTCAGACTGACGATCCGTTCGATGGACGTAATCGTCACCTGCTCGCCCTGATAATCGACGACGGTGGCCGGAAGTTGCGGTTCTGCCTCGCCTGGAACAGACTCGACGATCCCCGGCACACTCGTGGATGCAGGTGTTGGGAGCGATGAAGAGGCGGGAACTCTCGTGGCTGCGGGAGGAATCACACCGGAAGGCGACGGCGTCCCGCATGCAGCGAGCAACGCCACGACAGCCAGGCTGAACCCAAGAAGCATCCGACGCAACCGACCGACCGACGCCGCGTGGCGCTCATGATGGCTGGACGTCATACATACCTCCCTGTCTGTCTGAGGTCAGGCTATCGGGGATTGTCAGCAGCAGTGGCGCGCCGGTATACGGATGCGGCACGACAGAGACCGGAACGCGATAGACCTCGCTCAGCAAATCTGGACGCAACACATCCCAGGGTGCGCCCATGGCGACGAGCCGCCCCTGGTAAAGGATCCCAATCCGGTCGGCATAGGCGGCTGCAAGGTTAAGATCGTGGAGAACGATGATTGCAGCCCCGCCGGTGCGCGCGATGGCGCGCGCCAGGCGCAGCGCCGCGTGCTGATGGCACAGATCGAGTGCAGCAGTCGGTTCGTCGAGCAGCAGGAGTGGCGCCTGCTGCACCAGGACTCGCGCGATGCTCGCGCGGGTCTGCTCTCCACCGGAAAGCGTTGGAAACAACCGTTGCGCAAACGGCGCCATATCGGTTTGGGCAAGCGCGTCCTGCGTGATCGCTATATCCGCCAGACCTTCCGCCCGCCCGCGCAGATGCGGCGCGCGCCCCATGAGCGCCACCTCGAAGGTGGTGAATGGTAGGGTCACACTCACCCGCTGGCGGAGCACTGCACGTCGCAACGCCAGATCACCGGCGCGCAACCGGTCGAGTGGAACACCATCCAGCAGAATGCGCCCTGTTGTTGGACGGAGATCACCCGCGAGCAGGTTGAGCAACGTGCTCTTCCCCGCGCCGTTTGGACCTGCGATCGCCACCACATCGCCGGCGTTGACCGTCAGCGAAACCCCGTCGATCAGGCAGCGGTCATCGGCGTGATACTTCAGAGCATGCGCTTCGATCATCGGAGCGGACACCAATCCCCCCCCCGTATCCAGGTGCGAGGCGCCACACATGCATAGCGTTCGACATGTCAGAGATCGGTGAAATGCAAAATGCTAATGTTGGAAGTTAGTATAGTCTAATAAATACTATTTGTCAACCAGAAACAAAGAAAACAGGATAAAGTGTAAAAAGAGAGCGGCATGCCATGGGGAAGGAAGCAGGCATCCGCTGTGGGCGCGGCGGCGCTAGAGTTCAGAAACGCGGGGCGAAGGTTGAAAGGAACGAGATTGCGGTTTAAGAGTGGAACTGACGGATTTCGCCCTGAACACTGCGTGTGGAATGCGAGCAGGAACAGGACTGACCGCCGCAGTCAAGCATCGGCAAGCGCGGTCAGGCGCATGGTCCACGTCCGTCTTATCACATTTGTTGGGGCAGGGAGTGGTCGCCGACGCGAGTCGCCAGGCGTCGGCTCAATGTTTCCAGTGTCGTCGAGCAGAAGAAGCGGCGATGCCGTTCAAAGCCAAGCCGTTCATACCAGGTGCGCGCGCGGTCGTTCTCCCAGCCGACTTCCAGTTCCACGACGCGGCAGCCATGCGCATGCGCATAAGGCAGCAGGCTCGCCAGCAGCGCGCGCGCCAGCCCGCGCCCGCGCCACGCAGGAGTCACATACAACTCGTCGATCAACAGGAAACGCCCACCCGCCTCGATCGACAGCCCCAACGACCCGACAATATACCCGACGATATCGTCGTTAATGGCAGCGACGTGAACCGCGCCATACTCAGGGTAATCCAGCAGCATCCGCAGAGCGGCGCAGGTGCGTTGCGGATCGAACGGATCACCGTCGCCAGCGTGGAGCGCCTCGACCAGCGGCAACAACGCCTCGAGGTCGCAGGCGGTGAAAGGTCGGATGCCAGGAGGGGCAGGTCTCAGACCTGCCCCCCTGCCCCCCCTGCCCCTCCTGCCCCTCACCCGCGCCATCAGAGGGGCTGGTCTCAGACCTGTCCCCCTGCCCCTCACCCGCGCCATCAGAGGGGCAGGTCTCAGACCTGCCCCCCTGCCCCCCCTGCCCCTCACCCGCGCCATCAATGGAACTGCTCCTCTTCGGTCGAACCGGCGAGTGCAGTCGTCGAAGACAGACCGCCAGAGATAATCGTGGACACCTCATCGAAATAGCCGGTCCCCACCTCGCGCTGATGTCGGGTTGCGGTATATCCTTCCTGCTCGGCGGCGAATTCCGCCTGCTGCAACTTCACATACGCGGTCATCCCTTCAGCAGCATAGGCTTTGGCGAGTTCGAAGGCGTGGTAGTTGATCATATGCCAGCCCGCCAGCGTAATGAACTGGAACTTATAGCCCATTGCCGCCAGTTCGCGCTGGAACGCTGCGATCGTTGCGTCGTCCAGGTTGCGCTTCCAGTTGAAGGATGGCGAGCAGTTGTACGCCAGCATCTTACCGGGGAACTTCGCGTGGATGCCTTCGGCGAACCGGCGCGCCTCGTCCAGATCGGGGTGCGCCGTCTCGCACCAGATCAGATCGGCATACGGCGCATACGCCAGACCACGGGCAATCGCCGCATCCAGGCCGCTCTTCACGCGATAGAAACCTTCCGGCGTGCGCTCACCGGTAATGAAGGGGCGATCGTATTCATCGGCATCGGAGAGGAGGAGCGTCGCCGCCTGCGCATCGGTGCGCGCAATCAACACCGTTGGCACATCGAGCACATCGGCTGCCAGGCGCGCCGCCGTCAGCGTGCGGACGAACTGCGACGTTGGCACGAGCACCTTACCGCCCAGATGACCACACTTCTTTTCCGATGCCAACTGATCCTCGAAATGGACGCCGGCTGCGCCGGCCTCGATCATCGCCTTCGTCAATTCAAAGGCATGGAGCGGACCGCCAAAGCCCGCCTCGGCATCGGCAACGATTGGGGCATACCAGTAGATATCGTTCTTACCTTCCGATGCGTGAATCTGATCGGCACGCATGAGCGCATTATTGATCCGCCGCACCAGCGCCGGGACGCTGTTCGACGGATAGAGACTCTGATCGGGATAGGTCTGCCCCGCCAGATTCGCATCGGCAGCGACCTGCCAGCCACTCATATAGATCGCCTTAAGACCGGCGCGAACCATTTGCGTCGCCTGTGCACCGGTCAGCGCCCCAAATGTGGCAACATACGGCTCGTTCTGCAACAGGTCCCACAGGCGTCGCGCCCCCACGCTTGCCAGGGTGTACTCGACTTTCAGCGTCCCGCGCAAACGCACCACATCGGCGGCGCTGTAGTCACGGCGGATGCCCTGCCAGCGCGGATCGGTCGCCCAGCGCTGCTCCAGTTCGGCGATGTCCCGGTCGCGATGTAAACCAGCCATACAACACTCCTTTGTGTGCTTCAATCCAGACGGCGATAGCCGGGGATGGTCAGGAACTCCACAAAATCGCGCGACAGCGTCAGTTCATCGAGCAATTCCGCCGCCAGCGCAAAATGATGATCACCGGTGCGCGCCGCGACCAGCGTGTGCAATTCTTCGTCGCGCATCGTCTTATACATTGTCTCATCAATGGTGCGTCCATCATCCAGGCGGGCATTGTAGCGCACCCACTGCCAGAGTTGCGAGCGCGCAATTTCCGCCGTCGCCACATCTTCCATCAAGTTGAAGATCGCCACCGCGCCGCGACCGCCCAACCACGCTTCGATGTACTGCAACGCAACCGTGATATTGTTGCGCAACCCCGCTTCGGTAATCGTCCCCTGCGGAATGGTCAGCAGATCGGCAGCAGTGACATGAACCTGCGGCACGTAATGGATCTGATGATCGCCCTCATACGCGGCACTGAAGACCTCAAGCACAGTTGGCACCAGGTCGGGATGCGCCACCCAGGCGCCATCGAACCCCTGCTTTGCCTCACGCTCCTTATCGGCGCGAACCTGCGCCAGCGCGCGTTCAGTAATCTCCGGCTCACGCCGGTTCGGAATAAACGCCGACATACCACCGAGCGCGTGAGCGCCGCGCCTGTGGCAGGAATAGACCAGGAGTTCCGCCGCTGAGCGCAGGAAATGTGTCGTCATCGTCACCTGCGCCCGATCGGGAAAAATCCAGTCGCTGCGATGGTTGAACGTCTTAATAAAACTGTAGATATAATCCCAGCGTCCCAGGTTCAAGCCGCTGCTATGCTCACGCAATTCGTAAAGGATTTCTTCCATTTCGAAGACGGCAAGAATATGCTCGATCAGCACCGTTGCACGGATCGTGCCGCGCGGAATACCAAGCCGATCCTGGGCAAAATTGAACACATCGTTCCACAGGCGCGCTTCCAGATGGCTCTGCATCTTCGGCAGATAGAAGTACGGACCGCTGCCGCGTCGGATCAATTCGCGCGCATTGTGGAAGAAATAAAGACCGAAATCGAAGAACGCGCCGGCCACCGGCTCGCCGTCCACATGGACATGCTTCTCAATCAGATGCCAGCCACGCGGACGCACCGCCAGCGTTGCAATCGTGTCGTTCAGGCGATACTCGCGCCCCTCCGGACTGACGAACGTGATCGTCCGACGCACGGCATCGCGCAGGTTGAGCTGCCCCTGCACCATATTCTCCCAGGTGGGCGCATTCGCGTCCTCAAAATCGGCCATGAACACCTGCGCACCGGAGTTCAGGGCGTTAATCACCATACGCCGATCGGTCGGACCGGTAATCTCCACACGCCGGTTCGAGAAATCGGCAGGGATCGACGCCACCTTCCAATCACTGCCGCGAATCTCAGCCGTCTCCGACAGAAAATCGGGCAATGCGCCCCCTCTGATATCCGCCCAACGCTGCTCGCGCGCCGCAAGCAACGCGCGCCGGCGATGTTCGAACTGACGCGCCAGAGCAGCAATAAAATCGAGCGCTTCAACCGAGAGGATCTCCGACCACTCCGGCCTGGTCGAACCGAGAATTTCGACACGCTGCGGTGTGTCCACTGCTTTCCTCCTTGAAACAATGAGGCGCACCTTCCATATTAGTGACGCCGGTTACAATCTTGCGTCGCGCGGAGGGAGACCAGCCTACGCCGTTCGGTAGACCAACGTAATGTTTCATAACACCGGTGCTCTGCGCGATGGCGCTTTCAGTATACTCTATGTTGCACTGCGTTATGAGAGCAATCCGGCGAAAAGAGGGGAAAAAGGGTGTTCCAATAAGGAAATTCAATCACTCTATTGAGATTCGCTGCTCACCGGCGTACACATTGCACGACGCACCGCGCAGGAATCCGATCAGGGTCATGTTGAACTGCTGCGCCAGAGTGACTGCCAGCGCCCCATCGATGGCGATCAGGGTGCAACAGCGGGAACCCGTGCAGCCCGACGATGCCGCGCGCCTCCAGAGTGGGCGGCATCTCCGCTATCGCGCGCACGATGGCCGCCGATTCGAGGGTCTCGCCCGCTACGATCGCGCGCGCCATAGGGATGTCCTTTATCGAGCCATCCGCAACGAGGACATCGGGGAGGATGCGTGGGTCGCCGTTGGGGACAGCCTCCAGCCCCCTGGTCATTGCGATGATTAACCGCCCCGGCCACAGATGCGGACCCGGAGTTTGTCCGATCCAGTGCATGCCGTGAGCGTTCACACCGCTGACGATGACCTCGACTCCGTCAAGGGCCTCGCCGATCTCCTCCACGAAGAAGGGGGTCACGCGCGGGGGCAGCTCGCGCCGCGAGCGCGGATGGAAATTGCGCTCGCGGCAACTGCAGATGATGTGCCCGCAGGCGAGCGACCGCCTGCTCCACCAGCACGTCGGGGGCCTCCGGCAGCAGCGCGCGCGCCGGGCTGCTGCGCAGTCCGCGCCGTTTGAGCAGGCGTTTGTACAGCGACAGGCAGCGACCATCGCCAAGGGCTGCGCGCGCTGTCCAGTCTGCCGCGCGCAAACGCATCGAAGAGACCAACCACGATCTCAGGCAAAGTTTGGCAGCGCCGGAAACGCCCCCGCCGGGACCCGCCTGCGGCGCGTCACACAGCGCCTGTAAGCGGCCGCCGAATGCCATTGTAAAGCGAAGCGGGCATCGAGATCTCCGTGCGATCCTTGAGTCCGACGACGTTCGAACAGCGCGCCGCGATGGTCGCGACGACGGCGGAGGATAGCGTGTTGCCGGCGTTCTGTGGGATAATGGACAGAACGATCGGCAGATCGGGCGCCACCTCAGCGACGCGACAGGCGTGAGCGATCACCGCCTCGTCGGGCGCGCGAAAGGAGGAGGTCGCCACCGACGCGGCCTGCGCGCCGCAGCCCCGCGCGTGGCGATGGCGCCGATGTGGGCGAAGACGATCACGCGCCCCGCAGCCGCGTCCACGACGACCTCCAGGATCTGCCGGCATTCGGACGTCGTCGGGAGCGGACCTTTGCCGGCGGCCCCGGCGGGCATCAGGCCGTGGACGCTGTGGTCGATCAGCCAGGCGACGTGGGCGCGCAGGTCGGCGGTAGGGCAAGCATCCCCCGTGCGTGTTGGCAGTCGGCACCCGTCCGTGCGTTCTTTCGCCAATTCGTTGCCGGCGCGTCATCGGGGTCATCGTCAGGCGCGCAGGCTATCTTCGCCGGCAGCAACCCCATCGAGGCTAATCGTCCAACGGGCTGCGCACGGCCAGGCCGCCGCGCTGGAGGACATGGGTGTAGATCGATCATGGTCGTCTTCACGTCCTTATGTCCGAGGAGTTCCTGCACAGTGCGGATGTCGTAATGCGCCTCCAAGAGATGAGTGGCGAAGGAGTGGCGAGGGTGTGGGGGCTGACGCGTTTGGGAATGCCGGCAGCCTGCGCCGCTGCACGGATGGCCTTCTGCAAGGTATTTTCGTGGATGTAATGGCGACGCACGACGCCGCTGCGGGGGTCCACAGAGAGCCGATCGGCGGGAAAGACGTATTGCCAGATCCACTCGCGTTCGGCATTAGGATCCTTGCAGGCCAGGGCGTCGGGCAAATAGACGGCGCCGTAGCCCCTGGCCGGGTCTTCCTCATGGATGTGTTTGACCAGGCGCAGATGGTCTTTCAGGAGGGCGACCAGGCTTTGGGGCAATATGGTCACCCGGTCCTTCTCCCCTTTGCCGTCGCGCACGGTGATGGTCAGATAGTCGAAGTCCAGGTCTTGGACCCGCAAGCGGACGCATTCCATCAGGCGGAGGCCGGAGCCGTAGAGCAGGCGGGACATCAACAAGGGGGGCCGGCCAGATGCTGGAGGAGACGATGAACCTCTGCTTTGGTCAGGACGGCGGGCAGGCGTTGGGGGTTCGTTGGTGCGCAGGGCGTCAACGGGTCCCAGGTCCTGGTGCAGCACTTCTTTGTAGCGGAAGAGGAGAGCGCTGAAGGCCTGGTTCTGGGTGGAGGCGGCGACATGTTCCTTGACGGCCAGGTAAGTCAGAAATGCTTGCACTTCGGCGGCGCCCATTTCGTCCGGGTGGCGCAGGTTGTGGAACTGGATGGAGCGTTTGATCTAGTTGACGTAGGCCTCTTCGGTGCGGATGGAGTAATGTTTGAGGCGGACGGCGTCGCGGACCTGATTGAGCAGCTTCTTGGGTTTTGATTCCATCTGTCTGGACTCCTCCGGTCTTGACAGGGATTGCTTCTGGTCTTAGACTGTTAAGCGAGTTGGGCATGTTGTACAAGGGGCAATAGGGCATATTATCCAGAAGATTTCTGCAAATGCAAATCCCGACGAGAGTTACACAGATTCCACCTAAGTAACCTGGTAGTATGGGAAAATGGATTCCACCTAATCGATAGTTAGCCAGCGCAATGCGACTTCATGTGATATTATCCAACCTGGAGGTGGAAGATGAACACAGTGATTACCATTCCTTTGGATGCAGATACAGCCAGACTTTATAGTCAGGCTCCTGCCGACTTGCGAAGAAAGTTTCAATTGTTACTCAACCTTTGGCTGCGCGACCTTATCATATCACCGCGTCCCCTTCAGGCTATCATGGATGAAATCAGTCAAAAGGCGCAGGAGCGTGGCTTAACTCCTGAGATACTGGAGTCCCTGCTGAATGGCGAATGAACCGCGCTTTGTCTTTGACACCAATGTTGTTATCAGCGCGCTCCTCCTGAGACATTCTGTTGCTCGCCAAGCCTTTGACAGGGCAACACGCACAGGAAAATTGCTTGTCTCCGGTATGACTATTGAAGAATTGAACGCTGTCCTGCGACGCAAAGGATTTGAAAGGTATGTAACTGAAGAAGAGCGGATGGAATTCTTGAGTGCTTTTGTTGGGGATGGTGTTTTGGTGGAAATTGTCGAGCGCGTGGTGGCGTGTCGAGATCCCAAAGATGACAAGTTTCTTGAATTGGCTATCAATGGCAAGGCAACCTGTATTGTGAGTGGTGACGAAGACCTGCTCATTCTACATCCGTTTCGCGGGATAGCGATTGTGACACCTCGGCAATTTCTAGAGCACCCAATCTAAAGCGCGGGCTAACATGCGCATCCACCTGACGGCTTCGCCTCGCTGCGCTCGGCTCGCCGCAGGTGATGCGCAGGCCGTTAGCCTGCTTCGTGATGTTCGGAATATGAAAAGGAGAGTAAAATGAGCACGATGGTGATTGATGAGATTCTCGATCAACTCAAATTCTTGCCCTACGAATTGCAATGGCGGGTATTGGAGTTCACCCGTGCCTTGGCACTCTCTGTGCCCCGTGGTGTGCCTGGGCATCGGCTTTTGCGTTTTGCAGGTGCAATTCCCCTGGACGACGTGCAACGAATGCGCCAAGCGATAGAGCAGGGGTGCGAACAGGTTGATGTCAATGAGTGGTAAATACCTGTTGGACACCAGCGTCATTATCGCTCTGTTCGCCGATGACGCGGCTGTGAAGGACAATCTGGCGAAAGCAGACGAAATCTTCATCCCCTGTATTACCGTTGGTGAACTTTACTACGGGGCGTGGAGGTCGGCACGGATACGAGAGAATGTGGCGCGTATTGACGAATTCGCGGCGGCTAACGTGGTTCTGGAGTGTAACAGTGGAACAGCACGTCGTTATGGCGAAATCAAGAATGCCCTGCGTGAAAAGGGGCGTCCTATTCCTGAAAACGATACAGAACTTTTGAGCGCGTGTTGTTGTGCGAGCACGAGCGGTTTCGGCAACCCACGTGGGATGGTGCGTTGATGACGCAAACCATAGGCCAGCAGCCGCAAGCCAGGCGAGAACGGGCGGAGATCGCAACGATCCAATCGGTGAATGCGCCCGCGCACCGCGTCCCGTCGCGCCACAACCTCCAGAGAGACGACCCACGGATAGACCAGCGTCGTCGCAATCAGCAGGCGCGCAAGGAGCGCCGGATCGCTGAGGCGACTCCGGTTGATCCGAACGCCGCGCCTCTTCTGGTCCAAGAAAGAGGTCTCGATCGGGGCGCGGCGGCGATACAGCGCTGGCGCATGCTTCAGATCAACGTGCGTCGTCACCAGATAGATGGGGCGCTCGTCGGCCGCGTCCCAGACCGCCAGCGCGTGGACCGGGCCGTCCTGGGCCGCCGTCATCCGGGACTGCTCGACCGCCACGATCGCCCCGCGCCTGGGTGCGCGATCCCGCATTGCGATGGCGCTCTCCCCAATCGTCAGCAGGATATCGCTGGCGGTGCGACCGACATCCTGCCGACCGCGCGCGGTGATTGCTGCGTGCCCATCGGTTCTGTCATATGCGCCATTCCCCAGGATGGTCACGGCAGCATCCGCCGGAACGAACCGGGCCAGTCGCTCCAGCAGCGCGCACTGCCGCAGCTGCGGCAGATGGCCCGTGCGACCGGCCGCCGCCGCCCAGGTGATCGGGAGCGCGCGGCGCTGAGACAACCCGCTGATCAGCAAACCCATGCATCCGCGTCCAACCGTACTGCCATCGATCACGAAGATCGGCGGCTGACGGGCCAGCATGGCCATGCGCGCGTGGACCGCCAGCGGCATCCATCGCGTGGAGGTGACATCGTTATGAGGAGATGAGCCTTATCGCCGAACGCTTTGACTGCCGGCGGCATCCATCCCGTGGAGGTGACATCGTTGTGTTTGAGCCGGCGCCGAAACCGCATCACCCCGCACTCGTCTGCGGCGTGTCCGCCAGGTGTCTGTTCCACGACGTTCGGCAATTGCGTGTGTTGACTCCCAACAATCCCGGTGATCAAGCGCGCCAACGTCGCCAGGTGACGTCGTTGATGTCCATGCACATGCGGATACAGATGCAGCAAACACTGAGCGATGGCACGATATCGGCGGTGCGTGTCGCGCATGATGGGACTCCCTTCGGGTCGTTGGCGGCGAACCTCGTCGGGAATCGTATCACCTGCGGCACGTACTCATTTCAAGGCAAGATCACGAACATGTTTGCTGTACGGTAGTCAATGTTCCAATAAGGAAATTCAATCACTCTATTGAGATTCGCTGCTCACCGGCGTACACATTGCACGACGCACCGCGCAGGAATCCGATCAGGGTCATGTTGAACTGCTGCGCCAGAGTGACTGCCAGGGTCGATGGCGCGCCAACCGCCGCAACGATTGGTATGCGCGCCATCAGCGCTTTCTGCACAATCTCGAACCCGGCGCGCCCGCTGACCAACAGGATCGACCGGGTCAACGCAGCCAGGCGCCCCTGGAGCAGGTGCGCGCCGATCAGTTTGTCCACCGCATTGTGGCGACCAATGTCCTCGTGCAATGCGAGCAGCGCGCCATCGACGGCAAACAGCGCAGCGGCATGAAGACCGCCGGTTTTATGGAAGAGCGCCTGCGCCCGACGAAGCGCCGCATCCATGCCTGCCAGCACCGAAAGCGAAATGCGCACTCCATCGTCATCGGGCAGCGGAACACAGCCGCGAGTGCGCAACGCATCGAGCGACGCCTTGCCGCAGACGCCGCACGACGACGAGACGTAAAACAGGCGTCGAGCGCGCGTCAGGTCGGGTTGCGCCCCCGGACGCAGATCAACCGTGAGGGTATTGAAGCGCGCCTCCTCTTCGTCGATGTCGGGATCGGTGCAGGCGCGAATGGTGGCGATGTCGTTCCGCTCACGCACGACGCCTTCGCTGAACAGAAACCCGGCAGCCAGTTCAACGTCTGCGCCCGGCGTGCGCAGGGTCGTCGTCAGCGGAATGAGGTGGACGCCATCGGCAGTGTGGAGCGCCAGGCGAATCTCCAGCGGTTCTTCGACGACCAGCGTATCCCGGTCGCGCGTCAGTTGTCCGTCGCGCACCCGAATGACAGTGCGCCGTTGCACGTTGGGTTGGGTGAGCATGAGAATCTCCAGAAAAACGCTCTGTCTTCCGTCAGGGATGCGCGTATTCTCCACGCTCAACCCTTCACGCGCAGCCACAAGGTTCAATGTATCATCAGCCGACACAAGCACGATCGACGGCAGCCCGCCGCCCACACAGCGCATTCATTTTTCTTCACAATCCCATCGCTGCACCGTCACGATAGCCTTGTACGCCGGCACACCAGAGCCGGCGTCACGGCGATTAGGGGCGATCAGGACGTTCCCTTCGGGCCAGTGGACCTGTACGTTGCGCGGTTTCATCGGCGCGTACTTCACCCGCGCCTGCATGGCGCCCGTCTCGGAGCGAATAACCACCAGGTCGCCTTCGCGCACGCCGAGTGCGGCAGCATCGTCCGGGTTGATGAGCACATCGTCGCGCCGCGCTCCGTTGAGCGGATCGCGCTCGCCGTGGATGAGCGAGTTGAACTGCTTGCCGCGACGCGTTCGGAGCAGAAATGCCCCCTCCGGCAGCGATGCGTCCGGCGGCGTCAGCGGCGTCATCACGGCGCGACCGTCCGGCGTGGCGAAGGCGCCGTCGCGGCACAGAATGCGCCCACCCCACTGCACATGGTCGCCTGCGCGTCGCAAATGCTGAATGCCGTCGTACTCCGGCACGATGCGCGCAATCTCGTCACGAATGCGCTGACCGCTCTCGAAGTGAATAAGGTGCGCGCGCTCCGGCGCGACCCGTTCCGCCAGTTGCATGAAAATCTCCCACTCGCTGCGCGCTTCCGCCGGCGGCGGCACAATCGACGGCGAGAAGATGATCTCGCGCTCGGTGCTGGTTTCGGTTCCGCCATCACGCTGCTCATAGCGTGTGGCGGCCGGCAGCAGAATGACCGTGTCCGCCGGATCGACGAGCATCTGCGAGGTGAGGATGATGTCCTGATGCACCCGCAGCGACGGGCGCGCCAGCGCCGCGCGAATGTATTCCGGGTCGGGCAGGGTATCGAGGAAGTTGCCGCCTGCCGCATAGAAGACATCGATCTCACCGGCGTGCGCCGCATCGAGCATATCGCCGCAGGTAAGACCCTTCCACGCCGGTACGTCGAACCCCCACTGTGCGCTCAACCAGTGCGCCTGCTCCTCATTCACCGGTCGTCCGCCGGGAAAGGTGGTGGCAGTGCATCCCATTTCGCCGCCTCCCTGGACGCCGCTATGCCCGCGGATCGGCATGACGCCGCAGAACTCGCGCCCGATGAAGCCGCGCGCCAGCGCCAGGTTCAGGATCGCTTTGACATTCTCGACGCCGTACTCGTGCTGGGTGACCCCCATGCTCCAGACGAACACCGCACTCTTCGCCTGCGCCAATATCGCAGCAAAAGCGCGCATGTCCTCACGGCTGGCGCCGCTGGCACGCTCCAGCAGATCCCACGACTGCGTTTCGAGGTGCGCTTTCACCTGCGCAAAACCGCTGGTGTGCGCCGCAACGAATGCGTGGTCGATCCAGTCGTTTTCAATCAGATGCCTCAGCGTTCCGTTCAGGAACGCAATGTCACCGCCAGTGTGAATCTGAAAGAAACGGTCGGCAAGGCGCGTGCCGAACAATGCGCTCTCGAAGACGCTCGGCACCCAATAGCGTTCCAACCCCGGCTCGCGGTACGGATTCACCACAAAAATGCGCGTACCCTGCTGCTTCGCATAATAGAGGTACCTGGTCGTGACCGGCTGGTTATTCGGCGTATCGCTGCCAATGAACACCAGCGCATCGGCGCCGATCCAATCGCGGTAGCTGCACGTTGAGGCAGCCACGCCGAGCGTCTGTTTCATCGCCGTTGTGCTGGGAGCGTGGCACAACCGCGCTGCATTGTCTACATTGTTCGTTCCGAGAAACCGCGCCGCTTTTTGCGCCACGTAATAGGTTTCGTTCGTCAGGCCGCGCGAAGTCAGGTAGAATGCCACGCGCTGCGGATCGGTTGCGCGAATGCGGTCGGCGATCAGATCGAGCGCCTGGTCCCACGTTATGCGCCGGAAACCGGCGTCGCCACGCCGACGGATCATCGGAAAGGGAAGCCGACCGAGGGCGCGTAGTTGTCTGCCATTCAATGCGCGCAATCCGGCGACATCATCGAGGCGGCGGATGTCGAGCGGCGGCATGGTATTGAGCCGCAACAGATTCAGACGCACCGTGCAAAGGTGGATGCCATCCATCGTAAAATCGCGCAGACCGGTCGTGCCGAGGGCGCATCCATCGCACACACCGTCGCGCAGGATGCGCCATGCAGCGCCGAGGTTATCGCGGTTCTCCCAGATCGTGCGCACAATTTCCCCGTAATGGTTCGGCTTCACGTGGCCCAACCCATTGGGAACAAGGCTGACCCACGTGGCAGGATTGAAGCCGCGCAGTTTCATAGCGCCTCCTTCGCGGTTGCGGAGAAAGGGGAATGATGACGACGCAATGATATTGTACCAGCAGGAGACGCCGGTTGTCATCGTTGTGAGAACGAACCGCGCAACGGCAGCCAGATCGGCGCCATGAGCGTCAGGCTGACGGCGTGGAGCGGCAATCGCCACCACCAGGGCGCCATGTCATCGAAGGCAGGCGCCGGTTGCGCTGCCGGACGGAGTGGCGCGGCTTTCGACCATGCCAGAAGTGCGTCACCGACCGGCAACACCCCCAGCGTATCGCGTTTTCGCCGCCGATGTCGATTCCCATGTCGGGGAACTTGCCGCCGAACTACAGCGGTTGCAGCGGACGGTCTGCTGCAACCGGTTATTCGTACTATAACGAAGGTTGGTACACCGAAGATGTTTAGGGTCGAGCCAGCCGCTTTCGGAATTCATCTCAATAAGATGTGCTGATCAAGCCTTGCATCAATCTTTGCCTATGATTCCGTTAACGAAAGGTTTTTCCTCCTCGGCAAAGGAAGCCGTTTCGGCTGATGCCAGATAGGCGTTGAGTAACGCCTTGAATAACTTGCCGTGATTGGGCACTTTGAGGTGCAGCAATTCATGGACGATGACTTCACGGCGAAACTCGGCGGGCTGACGCAAGAGGTCGGTGTCGAAGGTGAGCCGGCCCCGCGAGGAGCAACTGGCCCATTTGCGCTTCATCGGACGGAAGCGCACCTCGCGCGGGGTCACCCCCAATGTCCTGGCCCAGGCCTCCACTTCAGCCCGGAACACGTCAAGCGGGACGGCCTGCTCGAGCGGCAACCACTGTGGGCTGGCGGCTTTTCTCATTGGACAGCCCTCCGCAACAGGTTGAGGATGGCGTCGGCCCAGGCGACAACATCGCTGACTCCGGCATCGAGCATGGCTTTATAGAGCACTTTGCGCAGTTCGCTCTCCTGCCTGGGACTGCTGATCCAGTGGGGGAAGTCCGCAAAGGCGCGTTCCATGCGTTGCGCCTAACTATACTAATTCGCATTAATTAAGGTTGCACGAGGGACCATTGTTCATCCGTCACATCCATTGGCTCGCCTCCTGCTCAGGAATGTTTGAGATAGCTTCTAGTTTGTTTTTCAAACCAGTATTTCACTCCTTTTTTTGGCGCCTGTCAAGCGCTGGTGCGGCATAACGCATCCCGATGTATAATCACGCGCTATGGACCTCGATGAAAAACTCGCCATTCTGGCGCCGGCGGCGCGCTTCGATGCCTGCGACCGGTTCCTGGGGAAACGCCGCGCGCCGCCCCCTGCAACCGGATGGAACGACGACGCTGTGGTTGCCGATGCCGACAGCGATGGGCGCGCGTTGCCGGTCTTCCGGTTGTTGCTGAGCAACCGCTGCGAATGGAACTGCGCCTACTGCCCGTTGCGCTCCGGCAACGACATGCCGCGCGCCGCGCTGAACCCCAACGAACTCGCGCGCGTCGTTCTGCCGCGCGTCGAACGAAAGACGGTGCAGGGGTTACTTATCTCCACTGGGGTCGATGGCAGCCCGTCCGTTGCGACCGAACGCCTGCTCGATGCTGTTGAAGCGCTGCGCGCGCGCCATGGCTATACCGGGTACGTCCACCTGAAATTGCCACCCGGCGCGCCCGCTGCGGACATTGAGCGCGCCGCGCGCCTTGCCGACCGTATCAGCCTGAATCTGGAAGCGCCGACGGCAATGCACCTGGCGCGTATTTCGCCGGAGCGCGACTGGCTGCGCGACCTGATCGCGCCGCTGGCGCTGGCGCGCGACTGGAGTCGGACCGGCGCTATTCGGGCGGGGCTTGCGACGCAGTTCGTGGTCGGCGCGGCCGGCGAAAGCGACCACGATCTCCTGGTGACAACCACGTGGCTCTACCGCGACCTGGGGTTGCGGCGCGTCTATTTTGGCGCGTTTCGACCGGTTGCCGGCACGCCGCTGGAGCAGCGCGCACCCACGCCATTCGTGCGCGAACAGCGCCTCCGCGAAGCCGACTGGCTGGTGCGGCGCTACGGCTTCGATCAGCGCGAATTGCCCTATGATGCGGCAGGCAACCTGCCGTTGCACATCGACCCAAAACTGGCCTGGGCGTTGGCGCACCCCGAACGCTTTCCGGTTGAACTGAACAGCGCCGACCGCGACGAACTGTTGCGGGTGCCGGGGTTGGGTCCGGTGAGCGTGGCGCGCATTCTTCGTCTGCGGCGTGAAGGGCGCTTTCGCGAACCGGCGCACCTTGCAGCGCTCGGCGGAGCGCTTGCGCGCGCCCGTGACTTTGTGACGCTCGATGGACGCTTTTTCGGCAGGAACGAACGTGACCGCCTGCGCCATTATGCCCGGCAATCGGAAATTGCCGAGCAGTTGACCTTGTGGTAGACCGATCCGGTCTTCATTCGCGCCTGTCCCATCGCCGGAAACCTTCGGAACGTCGCATTGAAGAGCGCTCGCGGGGGCGCCTTATGGTGCGTTGCGCGCGACCCGCCGCCTTCACTCCCGGTTGGCGCCATTCAGGAAAGGAACTGCACCAGAAGAAAAATCACAACCCCTACGATTGCCAGGGAGATAATAAACCGTAGAATGCCGGCCACTATTTTGAAGACCATGTACACGGCAAGCGCGGCGACGATAATGACAACAAGCGACTCCACCGGAAAACGCTCCTTCTGACCGATCCATCGTTGCAGAGCACGTGCGAAGTATGATACAATACTATGCGTCATGGCGTGCAAAGGCACGCCAATCATTTAGCCTGGAATGCTAGCACTCACCGGTCGAGAGTGCTAACAGACGTGCAGGGCAGGCGCTCGAGGCGACACGAGGCGGGAAGAGACCGAAGAGACTGTGCCAGAGGAACAGTGTATGACGACCGATCTGACCGATCGCCGCCAGCTGATCCTGAAACTGGCGATCCAGGAGTTCATTGAGAGTTCGCAGCCGGTGGCCTCGGAGTTGCTGGTGCGCAAATATCGGCTCAATGTATCGCCTGCGACCGTGCGGAATGAACTGGCGGCACTGGAAGAGTTGGGCTATCTGACGCACCTGCACACATCGGCCGGGCGTGTGCCGACCGATGCAGGGTATCGCTATTTCGTCGAGAACCTGATGGATCGCACACCGCTGTCGGCAACTGAGCAGCGCACCATCCGACACCAGTTTTACCAGGTGCGCAGCGAACTCGACCAGTGGATCCAACTGGCGGGCGCTGTGCTGGCGCGCACTGCGCAGAACGCCTCGGTCGTCACGCCGCCGCGCGCGCAGCAGGCGCGCCTGAAACACCTGGAGTTGATCTCGATCCACGACACAACGGCGCTCATGGTGCTGGTGCTGCACGATGGCACCATTCGTCAACAGACGCTCACGCTCGATATGGCGCTCTCGCAGGAGGAATTGAGTCGCCGTGCATCGCGTATCAACGAACGTTGCGCCGATGCGCCGGTGGAGCGGGTCGAGGAGTTTCTCAAGCAGGAACGCGCCCATGAGCCGCCAGGCGGCGATGCGCTCGCCTGTCAGGTGCTCGACCTGATCGTGAAGGCGATGCACCAGTTCAATGAGCATCTGAACAGCGATATTCATAGCGATGGACTGATCGAGATTTTGAACCAGCCAGAGTTCTCGCAGGTCGAACGGGTGCGCCGAATGATCGAGATTCTGCAAAGCCGACGCGCGCTCGGCACGCTCATTCCGCGCGCGCTTTCCAGCAGCGGCGTGCAGGTGGTGATCGGCGGCGAGCATAGTTATGATGAAATGCGCGAGTATAGCGTCGTGCTGTCGCGCTACGGCGGCGGCGAGATTGTCGGCGTGCTCGGCGTGATTGGTCCGACGCGCATGGCATATCCACGCGCTATTTCGGCGGTGCGCTATATTTCCGCCGTGATGAGCGACCTGCTGGCGGAACTCTATGGGATTGAAGGAGATACCCACTGGGAAGTGGAATCCTGAGAGTCCACCCTTCGAGGGAGGTTGATGCCAATGTCTGACGAATTGCAACCTGTGCCACATCCTGAGCAGCCGGAAACGCCCCCCGACGGGCAGGAGGTTGTTGCAACCGAAACGCCCGCCACGGAAAGCGGTGCGCCTCCGAGCGTCGATGATCTCCAGGCGCGCATTGCTGAACTGGAGCGTGAAAATGCCGAACTGCGGGATAACTGGCTGCGCGCTGTGGCGGATTATAAAAACTTTAAGCGCCGCACCGAACAGGAGCGCGCCGATCTGATCCGCAACGCCAGCGCTGCGCTCCTGCTCAAGTTGCTGCCGGTGATGGACGACCTCGAGCGCGCAATGGCGAATGTCACGCCCGACATCGCCGAGACGCCATGGTACAATGGGTTTAAGCTTATCCCGCAAAAATTGCAGACGATCCTCGAAAGCGAGGGAGTCTCTCCAATGCAGACGGTTGGAGAGGCGTTCGATCCAAATCGCCACGAGGCAATCATTTATGAGCCGTCGGAGGATGGCGAGGATGGCAGAGTGATTGCCGAACTTCAACGCGGCTATCTGCTGCGCGACCGCGTGCTGCGACCGGCGATGGTGAAGGTCAGCCAGGGGCGAAAGCAACCATCAGGTTCAGAGACAACGCATGAGTAAAATCATCGGGATCGACCTTGGCACGACCAATTCCGTCGTCGCGGTGATGGAAGGCGGCGAACCGGTGGTTATTGCCAATGCCGAGGGGAGCCGCCTGACCCCTTCGGTCGTTGCGGTCAATAAGGCGGGTGAACGTCTGGTCGGGCAGACTGCCAGACGGCAGGCGGTCGTAAACCCGGAACACACGATTTTCTCGGTCAAACGCTTCATCGGGCGCAAACTGTCTGATCCGGCGGTGCAGAAGAGCCGGGCGCTGGCGCCGTATCGCCTGGTCGAGGCGCCAAACGGCGATGCCTGGGTGCATATGGGTGGGCGCGATTATAGCCCGCAGGAGATTTCGGCGTTTGTGCTGCAAAAACTCAAAGCCGACGCCGAGGCGCACCTGGGCGAACCGGTGACGCAGGCGGTGATTACGGTTCCTGCCTATTTCAACGACAGTCAGCGCCAGGCGACGCGCGATGCCGGTCGGATCGCCGGACTGGAGGTGGTGCGCATTATCAATGAGCCGACGGCGTCGGCGCTGGCGTATGGTCTCGACCAGAATACGCACAATCATGTGATCGCGGTCTATGATCTCGGCGGCGGCACGTTCGATATTTCGATCCTCGAACTCGGCGACGGGGTCTTCGAGGTGAAAGCCACCAACGGCGATACGCACCTCGGCGGTGATGATTTCGATCAGCGCATCATCGAATGGATGGCAGCCGCGTTTCAGCAGGAGCACGGCATCGATCTGCGCGCGGATCGGGCCGCTCTGCAACGGATGAAGGAGGCGGCTGAGCGCGCCAAGCAGGAACTTTCAACCGTTGTGCAGACGGAGATCAGTCTGCCGTTCATCACTGCCGACTCCAGTGGTCCGCTCCATCTGCATATGACGCTGACCCGCGCCAGACTGGAGCAACTGACTGCCGATCTGATCGAACGCACCATTGGTCCGATGCGGCAGGCGCTTGCCGATGCCGGGATGCGTCCGAACGATATCGACGCTGTGGTGCTCGTCGGCGGGCAGACGCGCATGCCCGCCGTGCAGGAGATGGTGCGCCGGTTTTTCAACCGCGAGCCGCATCGGGGCGTGAACCCGGATGAGGTTGTGGCGATTGGCGCCGCGATTCAGGCTGGCGTGCTCGCCGGGGAGGTGGGGCATGTGGTGCTGCTCGATGTGACGCCGCTGACCCTGGGCATCGAAACGCTTGGTGGGGTGATGACACCGCTCATCGAGCGCAATACGACGATTCCAACCCGGAAAAGCCAGGTGTTCTCTACCGCTTCGGATAACCAGAGTAGCGTCGAAATCCACGTGTTGCAGGGTGAACGTGTCGAAGCGCGCGCCAATAAGTCGCTCGGACGGTTCGTGCTGGACGGCATTCCGCCAGCGCCGCGCGGCGTACCTCAGATTGAGGTGACGTTCGATATCGATGCGAATGGCATTTTGAACGTCTCAGCCGCCGATATGCGCACCGGCGCAGCGCAACGTATTACGATTACGGCATCGTCAGGGCTGTCTGAAGATGAAATCCAGCGCATGATCGCGGAAGCGGAACAGTACGCCGAAGAGGATCGCCGACGGCGCGAACTGATAGCGGCGCGGAATGCGGCGGATAGCGCGATCTACCAGGCGGAGCGCCTGCTGCGTGAGACAGGGGAAGCCATCGACGAAGCCGTGCAGGCGCAGGTGCGCGACCGGATCGCAGCCGCGCGGCTGGCGGCCGAGGGCGATGATACGAATGAGATTCGGAATCGGATAGCGGAACTCACGGTTGCGGTGCAGCAGGCGGTGCGGACAACCAACACGCGCAGCGCCGCCGGCGGGGACGCGGATCGCGAAAACGATATGCGTTGAGCGTTGCTGAGGCGGCATTATGGCAGTCAAGCGCGACTATTACGAAGTGCTGGGCGTTCAGCGCAACGCCTCGCAGGACGAGATCAAAAAGGCGTTTCGCCGCCTGGCGCGGCAGTACCATCCCGACGTCAATAAGGCGCCGGACGCCGAGGCGAAATTCAAGGAGATCAACGAGGCGTATGAGGTGCTGTCCGACCCGGAGAAGCGCAGTATGTATGATCGGTTCGGTCATGCCGGTCCGACTGCGGCGCCGGGGTTCGATCCCTTCGCCAGCGCCGATCCGTTCAGTTCGATCTTCGAGACGTTCTTTGGCGGCACGATGCGCGGGACGCAGCGCGGTCCACAACGCGGCGCCGATCTGCGCTATACGCTGTCGATCTCGTTTGAGGAGGCGATCTTCGGCGTTGAAAAGACGATTGAGTATCGCCGAATGGAAACCTGCCCGGCATGCCGCGGCAGCGGCGCCGAACCGGGCACCGAGCCGGTGCGCTGCCCGAAGTGCGGCGGTCTCGGCGAAATTCGACAACGCGCGCCGCTCTTCAATATGGTGACGGTGACGACCTGCGATATGTGTCGCGGTGAGGGGACGGTCATCGCTATTCCATGCCGTGAATGCCGGGGTGAGGGGCGCATCCGTCAGACGCGCAAAATCACGGTGCGTGTGCCTCCTGGCGTTGATAGTTCCGCGCAAATCCGGATCAGCGGCGAGGGAGATGCCGGTCCGCGTGGCGGTCCGTATGGCAATCTCTATGTTGTCATCGACGTTCAACCGCATCCGTTCTTCATCCGCGAAGGCAACGACATCATTCTCGAATTGCCGCTCAATGTCGCGCAGGCGGCGCTGGGGACCGAGGTCGATGTGCCGACTATCGAGGGTACGGAGCGTCTGCATATTCCGCCCGGCGTTCAGAACGGCGCAGTGTTCCGCATTCGAGGGAAAGGCGCGCCGTTTCTCCGCAGTAGTGGTCGCGGTGATCAGATTGTGGTGGTGCGCGTCGTTGTGCCAACCAATCTGAACGACCATCAACGCCGGTTGTTTGAAGAACTTGCGCGCTCGCTCGAAAATGAGCCGATTGGCAATCAGCGTGATGAGGGTTTCTTCGGGCGCATTAAGAATGCGCTCGGTCTGTAATCTTGAGTGTGCCGTCTATGGCTGATCTGCTGTATGGCCGCAATGCGGTGCGCGAGGCGTTGCGCGCCCGGCGACGCGCTTTTCAGCGCCTGCTCGTTTCGGCTGGTGCGCAGGAGACCGGCGCCCTTGGTGAGATTGTGCGCCTTGCCGGTGAGATCGGCGTGCCGGTTGAACGGATCGACCGGCGTGAACTCGACCGCCGCCTGCTCGATGCGAACCATCAGGGCGTGGCGCTCGAGTGCGGCGATTATCCCTACGTCGATCTTGATGATTGTCTGACGCTTGCAGAAGAACGAAACGAACCGGCGCTCCTCCTCATGCTCGACCATATTCAGGATCCGCAAAATGTCGGGACGCTCCTGCGCACGGCAGAGGTCGTCGGGGTGCATGGCGTCATCATCCCTGGTAGACGCGCAGCGGAGATCACGCCGGCCGTCGTGAATGCTTCGGCGGGCGCCGTTGAACACTTGCGGATTGTCGTTGTCAGCAATCTTGCGGCGACGATTGAACGGGTGCAGCACGCCGGTGTGTGGGTTGTGGGGGTCGAGGACGACGAACGCGCGCGGGTGTTCGATGAGGTCGATCTCGACCTGCCGCTGACACTGGTGCTCGGCGCAGAGGGATCGGGGCTTGCGCGCCTGACGCGCGAACGTTGCGATTTTCTCGTGCGTTTGCCGATGCGCGGGCGGATTGCGTCGCTGAATGTGGCGGTCGCCGGGAGTATTGTGCTCTACCATGCGTGGCGGGTGAGAGTACGGGGTTAGGGGTCGGAGCAGAGGGTGTTGGCAAGGACGCCGATGCACTGGTCTGCGAAAAGCGCGCTGAAATCCCGGCAATTGCGGCGAAGCATGGCGCGCACAATGCGCGCATCTTCGGGTCGGTGGCGCGCGGCGATACCGATGAGCACAGCAATGTTCATATTCTGGCGCCGATGGAGCCAGGACGCTCGCGCTTCGATAAAGGGCGGACCGAACCCCCGCGCGCACACCGGCGCTCCCACCGGAGGACGGACCCGCGCGCGGGAGCGGGGCGGGGGGCGAGGGGAAAACGGCGCATCCTGGCGACACGCATGCCCACGATACTCGTGCGTGCTGTCCGCCCTTGAATCTGAGGGGCAGGGAGGATGGGCGCATGCGCTGCGCGGGGTAGGGGCGGGGAGGCAGGGAAAACGGGAACCGTAGACGTCGCGCAGGCAGACGAGGGGCGAGACCCGACAGACCTCACGCATCATCGAGGGGGCTACGCACCCCGCCAGGCCCACGGCGCAGGACGTGGGTGTCGATCATCGTGGTCTGCCCATCCTTTGTGACCCGGAAGATCCTGCACGGTGCGCATATCATCGCCAGCCTCACGCACATGCGTCGCGAAGCGATGGCGAAACGTGTGGCAGGTGACGCGCTTCTGGACGCTGGCCTGCTGCGCCGCCCGCCGGACAGCCTTCTGCAACCCGCTTTCGTCTTGATGATAGCGCATCATGCGGCCCGAACGCGGATCGACAGAGCGCCGGCTCGACGGAAACACATACTGCCAGACCCATTCACGGCTGGCGGAAGGCAATTTCCGGGCCAGGGCGTCGGGCAGCCAGACCTCACCGAAGCCCTCGCGGAGATCCTGCTCGTGGATCGAACGCACGTGTTCGAGATGAGCGCGCAGCGGCTCATGCAATCGTGCGGGCAGCAACGTCGCCCGATCCTTGCCGCCTTTACCCTGCCGCACCATCAGTTGGCGCTGCTCAACATCAAGATCTTTCACCCGCAGACGCAAACACTCCAGCAAGCGCAGCCCGCTGCCGTAGAGCAGTTGCGCCATCAACTGATGAGTTCCCGACAGCGCGGCGAGCACGGCGCGCACCTCGGCGCGGCTAAGCGCGGCAGGCAGGTACTGAGGTCGTTTGGCAGGGGTTATTGAGAGATCAGCGTCAAGCTCGATCTGCAACACCTCGCGATACAGAAAGAGCAAGGCGCTCAGCGCCTGGTTCTGGGTCGAAGCGGCAACCTCCTCTTCGACGGCCAGGTACGTCAGGAAGGCGCCAATTTCACGCGATCCCATCTCGCGCGGATGGCGCAGGTTATGAAAGCGGATGAACCGGCGCACCCATCCGATAGACGCCTCTTCGGTGCGGAGCGAGTAGTGTTTGCGTCGCAGCGCGCCGCGCACCTGATCGAGCAGTCTGGGCGGATGGCCGGAAGAGGACATCTGAAAACCCCTTTACATCGGATAGAGCGTGACCTATACTTATCACAACTCATGGACCGCGCAAGGCACACAAACGATGCGGCAGAGTCGCACGTGAGTTTCAGGAGCGAAGGTTATCCGTCTATCAGAGCACGCGCGGGCATAGGCGGACGAAGGGCGGCCGAACGCTGTGCGGGGCGGGGTTCGATGGACGGTTGTCCGTCTAACTTAGTACTGGCTGGAATAGGCGGAGGCGGTCGGTCTACTTCATGTTAGATGCCCAAATCTTGGGAGTCTGCCAACGAGCATGATCCAATCATGAAACGAGAGCTCCACACATCCACGCCGGATACCAATGGGGCCGTCAATAGGCTAGCTCCTGAGGACAGCCTCGTGCATGACTGGTATCGATTCGTTCTTTCGTTTCCGCCCCATCTGGTGCGGGACTATCTGCAACGGTTCGGTATCGGTCGAGATCACACCGTTCTCGACCCGTTTTGCGGCACAGGCACCACCATCGTTGAATGCAAGAAACTCGGCATTCCGAGTATAGGAGTCGAGGCGATGCCGTGGGCTTATTTCGTGACCACCGTCAAGACCGATTGGACCCCTGACCCCGATGGTCTTGTGAGGCACGTCCGAGAAGTCGCAGCGTTGGCGAGAGAACAACTCCAATCGGAGGGAATTGAAGATGAACCCCCGCTGCCTTTGTTCAGGAGTACCAGCATGGTGGGTTCGCATCACCCAAAGGTGCTACGGAAGCTTCCTCCAGAAAAGGAAAAGCTTCTTCTGACGAATTCCATTAGCCCACTGCCACTTCATAAAACTCTGGTTCTACTCGAGTGTCTCGATCAATGTCGCGATGAGAAGTTCCGAAACCATGAGCTTCTGGCGCTGGGCAAAGCCCTCGTCTTTTCGATCAGCAATCTGAATTTTGGTCCGGAAGTTGGTGTGGGACCGGCGAAGCCCGATAGCCCGGTTGTTGCGCCGTGGTTGGCATCGGTGGAGGCGATGGCCGCTGACCTCCGGCCCTTGCGACAGACCGAGGGCGCACCAGCCGGAGTGCATAACGCTGACGCCAGGCGGATTTCGGAGATTCTCACCGGATGCACGATCGATGCCGTCGTTACATCCCCGCCCTACCCCAATGAGAAGGACTACACGCGGACAACACGGCTCGAATCCGTGTTGCTCGGTTTCATCAAGGATAAGGCCGACCTCCGAGCCTTGAAGCGAGGCTTGATCCGGTCTAATACTCGTGGGGTTTACAAGGGCGACGACGACGACAGATGGGTGTCCGACCATGATGAAATCCAACGCATTGCGAAGGCGATCGAAACGCGCAGGGTTAAGCTTGGGAAAACATCGGGCTTCGAGCGCCAGTATCACAGGGTAACGAAGCTCTATTTCGGCGGAATGGCGCGTCACCTGGCAGATCTGCGCACAGTCCTAGCCCCAGGTGCACAGCTGGCCTACGTCGTTGGAGATCAGGCATCTTACCTGCGGGTCATGATTCGCACTGGGCCGTTGCTGGCAGATATTGCCGAATCGCTTGGCTATGATGTTGTGAATATCGACTTGTTTCGCACCCGTTTGGCAACAGCAACAAAGGAGCAACTACGTGAAGAAGTCGTGATACTGCGATGGCCTGGTCCCAGACAGCGGCGGCTTTCGGGCGTAAGGGCGATCAAAGTCCCACGGTGATCGAATGAGCAAATCAAACCGGTACTCTCAGCTCATCGAGGAGATATTCTTTTCCCACTTTCAAGCGGGCGCGGCTGAGGCGCCGTTCGAAAGGGAGGATCTGGTCCGCGTGGCGCGGAAGCTGGGTGTCAGGCTGCCAAAGAACCTCGGGGACGTAATCTACAGATTCCGGTATCGCACGCCGCTGCCTGAATCCGTCCGTGCTGAGGCCCCGGAGGGAAAGGAATGGATCATCCGGCCAGCGGGCCCTGCAAAGTACCGTTTTGTTGCTATTGAGCGGGCTATCATCCAGCCAAGCAAGATGATGGCCGAGACCAAAGTGCCTGACGCCACGCCAGGCGTGATAGCAATGTACGCCCTGAGCGATGAACAGGCCCTACTCGCCAAACTGCGCTATAACCGATTGATTGACATCTTTACCGGCGTCACATGCTATTCCCTCCAGAACCATCTTCGGACAACAGTTCCTAAGCTTGGCCAGATCGAAACCGACGGAGTCTACATCGGTGTTGATAAGAAAGGGGCCCACTACGTTTTTCCCGTACAGGCTAAAGGCGGGAATGATCATTTGAGCGTGGTGCAAATTGAACAAGACATGGCAATGTGTGCGAACAAGTTTCCCCTCCTGATCTGTCGGGCAATCGGCGCCCAGTTCATGCAGGATGACCTTATCGCGCTTTTCGAGTTCGAACAGAGCAAAGAGAGGATTACCGTCGTATCGGATAAGCACTACCGTCTCGTACCTGGAGAAGAGGTTACCGAGGCGGATCTAAAGTCCTATCGCCAGCGGCGGCACTGACGATCCACTATAAGCAACATGTGATGGGCTACCAGGTCGGAAGCCCTCGGGAGTAGACGTTCTGAAAGTGGCTTGAGTGGGAGAAAGGCATCTAACAACCGGTTGCAGCGGACGGCGCTGCGCGCCGCCGCTGAACCAGAGCGTTAGCCCGCTCGTCGCAAGACAGGAAAATTGAAATGTCAGCAATTTACGAAAAGTTTGTGAGTTGGTATTTGCGTTTCAACGGATATTTCACCATTGACAACTTTGTGGTTCACGCCGCGGATGACCCTAATCGAATCAGAAATGGGATAATTGCTCCTCACACAGAAACAGACACTATCGCATTGCGAATGCCTTACTCGGTTGAAATAGCGGGAAATTTACGAATCGCCAACCACGAAATTCTGGTTGAAGGGCAAAACGGGCGTTTTGATGTAGTGATTGCAGAAGTAAAGTCAGGTAATGACAACAGACCAAACAGAGTTTGGAGAAATAAAAACCTTGCACCTATTAAATATATAGTTCGTTTTGTTGGTCTGTATGATGAGTGTCAAATTACCAATGTTGCCAGTCAACTTGCCACCCACTATTGCTATGAAAACGAGAGAAGTCGCATTCGTTACATAGTTTTTGCCAGTGAACCCAACCAGCATTATTTAGGACAGGGCGTAAAGTATATTACCTTCTCCCAAATCGCCGAATTTTTGGTAGAAATACGGGGACAATGCTGGATAAGGTCTGGTATTGGTGTTACGTCAATTCATTATCAATGGGACGAACAGATTAACAAGATATTCACTATGGCAAATGATTTCGAAAAACCATTGCCTGAAAGACGGTCTGCCATTCTAGAGTTCTTAGTGTCTGAAAGCCAAAAAACGGGCTAACACGCGCATCCACCTGACGGCTTCGCCTCGCTGCGCTCGGCTCGCCGCAGGTGATGCGCAGGCCGTTAGGCGGCTTATAGTTACACAACGACCATGCATGCGAGACGAAAGCTTTGAGAATAGCGGTATCATGCGTTTGGGCTACGGCGTCGATCTCAACACGCACTGATTGAGAACGATAAGTGTAGCTTCCTGAAGGAGGTAGCATGGATTCTCTTGAAAGGGAACGTCTGTCGACATTGATGAAGCAAGTCCATCTCCTTGAACGGAAAGTAGATTTCCTGCTTCAGCATCTCCATTTGGAGTATCAGGAAGAGGAACCGGGTTTAATGGTTCGGCCGCAAATCGAAGCGTTGTTGAAACAAGGTAAGCAAATTGAGGCCATCAAGCTTTATCGTCTGGAAACGGGGCTAGGACTTAAGGAGGCAAAGGACGCTATCGAGAAGATTGATAAAGAGTTGAAAGGCAAGCGGTAAGGGATAAGTCTTTCCGATGGGGGGATTAACGCCTGGTGCTACTGGATGCGCTGTATTCTGGTGAGGTAGGTGAGGAGGTGGGAATGAATATCATGGTTGAGGCAGTTCAAGAGAAGGGTGGGGTTCTAAAATAGGGGGGATGGGAGAAAACCAAGCCGCCCAACCCGCCGCTGATGGGCAATGCGTTCAGCGTCTTGACCATGCACGACCACATGAATCGCCAGGAACATTGGAATCAGGTGTACCAAACCAAAGCCACAGATGATGTCAGTTGGTATCAGCGTCGCCCGGACGCGTCGCTGGCGTTGATTGCCGTGTCCGGCATAAGTAAGGATGCTGGTGTCATTGACGTTGGCGGCGGCGCATCCCTGTTCATTGATTTCCCCGCTCGAAGACGGTTATACCAATGACGATTGAAGATGCCGCATGCGTGTCATTCCTCGCTGCGCTCGGAATCGACGCGGGTCGCGCACGACCCTTCGCGCTGCTCGGGGTGACCATGCCGGATGGTCACAGGTCATTGGTATAATGCGGACCGAACCCCCGCGCGCACACCGGCACTCCCACCGGAGGACGGACCCGCGCGCGGGAGCGGGGCGGGGGTGAGGGTGGGTTGCAGGATGATCTCGAATACTAGGAATGCGCACAATATCTGGTCCACGGCTATCGCACCATCGACAGAGTCTGGGAGGCGGCGACACGCGATGCGCCTGCCCTGCGCTCAATGGCTGAACGCTTGTTTCACCTGCTGGATTCTGCTGACTCGGCTGGACGGAGGGATTCGTGACGTACACTGATCGCGCGTTTGCGATCCTGCACGAGTGGGTGCAGGGTGAACAATTGCGCAAGCACTGCTATGCCGTTGCGGCGTCGATGCGCCATTTTGCGCAGTTAAACGGCGCCGATCCCGACTTGTGGGGAGCGATTGGTCTGCTGCACGACATGGATTTCGAGCGTTATCCGCAGATGCCTCCGCCGGGCGACAGCGCCACTGCTGCGTCCGAAGCGATTCTGGCGGGGCAGGCGATGGAGCCGCCGCTTCCGATGCACCCGTTCGTCGGGGTGACCCACCTGCGATTGAACGGTTGGCCGCCGGAGGTGTGCCGCGCCATTCTGTCGCACGCAAACTACAGTGGCGTTCCGCGCAATACTGTGCTGGAAAAAACCCTCGCAGCCGTCGATGAACTGTCGAGTTTCGTGGTGGCAGTCGCACTCGTCCGCCCGACAAAGAGCATCTTCGACGTCGATGTCACAGCGGTGCGCAAGAAGATGAAAGACAAAGCGTTTGCGCGCGCCGTGAGCCGCGACGAAATCACCCACAACGCTGCGGCGCTCGGCATGCCGCTCGATGAGGTTATCGGGCATGTTATCGACGGGTTGCGCGCCGATGCACAGCGGTTGGGGATCGCCGGCAGCGCGGGATGAGGCAACCGTCGCTTCCTGAAGGCAATGGGCCCTCGCCGGCGCGTCTCAGCGCCACCGAAAGCGCGCGGTTGAGCAGCGGCGCCTGCGGCTCAATGTGTCATACCAAATTACCTGTGACCATCCGGCATGGTCACCCCGAGCAGCGCGAGGGGTCGTGCGCGACCCGCGCAGATTCCTCGCTGCGTTTACCCTGAGCGAAGCGAAGGGCTCGGAATGACCAGTCGCTGCGCTCGGAATGACACGCATGCGGCATCGTCAATCGTCATTGGTGTCACTGCTGAAGAAACCGCTCGACCTCGGTGCGCGTTGGCAGCGCCGGAATGGCGCCCGGTTTGGTGCAGGTCAACGCGCCAACGGCGTTGGCGAAGATTAACGCTTCGCGCACAAGACCGGGTTCGACGCGCGCGAGTGACCCCACCCGCTCACGCTCCGGCAGCAGGCGCGTGATCATGGCCGCCATAAACCCGTCGCCGGCGCCGGTTGTTTCCACCACCGGCACGGACGGCGGCGCGAGTTCGATGCGATACGCGCCATTGGTCGCAATGGCGCCACGCGCCCCCCGGCTGATGACCAGGAGTTCGACCCCTTTCGCCAGCACTGCCGCGATGCCAGCGTCGAGGTCGCGTTCGCCGGTTGCCGTCTCCCATTCTTCTTCGCTAATCTTGGCAAGATGGCAGAAGCGGAATGAGTCCTGGATGACGGCGCGCGCGGTGTCGGTGTTGCGCCAGAGGGTCGGGCGATAGTTCGGATCGTAGGTGATCATTAATCCGCGCGCGCAGGCAATCTCGAGTGCGCGGCGCTGCGCCGACGCACACGGTTCGTCGATGAAGCCGATTGAGCCAAAATGAAAACAGCGCGCCCCGTCGAAGATTCGCTCGTCGATCTCATCCGGCGCAAGCAGCATGTCGGCGCCAGGATTGCGGTAGAAGCAGAGGTCTTTGCGCCCGTCGTCCCATACCGCTACAAACACCGCCGTGGTGCGCGCCCTTCGGTCCACCAGCAGAAAACGGGTATCAACCCCTTCCTGCGCCAGGCTCTCGCGCAGGTAGATGCCAAACGGATCGTCGCCGACCTTGCCGACGAAACGCGCGCTGAGACCCAGGCGTTGTAACCCGACGGCGACATTGGCAGGCGCGCCGCCGGGCGCCTTGATGAAACCGGGCACGCGCGCCAGCGGCGTGTTTGGGATGGTCGCCACAAACTCAACCAGCAACTCTCCCATCGAGACGACATCAGCCATAGGCACATCACTCCGCATCAACGCCACGCTCGCCAAGACCGAGCGGCAGCGGCTTCGGGCGGGTCATCGCGCTGCGCAACAAGATGTGACGCTCCTCGCGCGATGCATCATGAATGGCGTGCATAATGTCGAGCACATGGTACGCAAGTTCGCCGGATGCGCGATGCGGTCTATCCGTTCGGATGGCGGTCGCCATGTCTGCTACGCCGATGCCGCGACTGTTGCGGGTGAAACCATGCGACAGCGGTATGCTCGACCACTCGCGCGCACCGGCGCGGCGCAACAGCACCGGACCATCGAAGGTGTTCGGGTCGGGAACGCTCAGCGTGCCGTGCGAACCGTAAATCTCGATGCGCGGCAATTGCGAACTCCAGACATCGAAACTGGTGATGATTGTTGCCACTGCGCCAGAAGCGAAATCGAGCACACCGGCGACATGCGTCGGGGTGTTGACCGGAATCGTTGCGCCATAGTTGCGCTCGCCGGTCACCGTGCGTTCCGCGAACGATATACGCGCCGAGCCGGTCACCCGTCGCACCGGACCAAGCAGCACACAGAGCGCCGTCAGGTAATAGGGTCCCATATCGAACATCGGACCGCCGCCGGGCTGGTAGAAAAATGTGGGGTTCGGATGCCAGCTTTCTGGTCCGTGGCTCATCATGAAAGCCGTCGCCCCGATCGGCTCACCGATCCAGCCGTCATCGATCAGTTTACGGCAGGTCTGCAACCCACCGCCGAGGAACGTATCGGGCGCACAGCCGACACGCAGCCCTTTGCGTTCAGCGAGATCGAGCAATGCGCGCGCCTCGTCGCGGGTGACGGCAAGCGGCTTTTCGTTATAGACGTGCTTGCCGGCGTTCAAGGCTGCAAGCGCGACCGGACCATGGGCATCGGGGGTGGTCAGGTTGATGACAATCTCAATGTCGGGATCGGCCAGCAATTCCTCGACACTACACGCTTTGGGAACGTTGTACTCCGCCGCGCGCGCCTGCGCCCGATCCGGATCGATGTCCGCCACGGCGACGACGTTGAGCGCGTCGAACATCCTGCTATTTTCCAGGTAGATGCCGCTGATGTTGCCACAGCCAATAATGCCGACGTTGGCGGGGGTGATCATAGGAGTTCCTCGAAGAGATCAGGTCAACGAATGAACGAATGATACCAATGACCGGTGACCATCCGGCATGGTCACCCCGAGCAGCGCGCGGGGTCGTGCGCGACCCGCGTAGATTCCTCGCTGCGCGCGGAATGACCCGTCGCTGCGCGCGGAATGACCCGTCGCGGCGCGCGGAATGACCCGTCGCGGCGCGCGGAATGACCCGTCGCGGCGCGCGGAATGACCCGTCGCGGCGCGCGGAATGACCCGTCGCGGCGCGCGGAATGACCCGTCGCGGCGCGCGGAATGACCCGTCGCGGCGCGCGGAATGACCCGTCGCGGCGCGCGGAATGACCCGTCGCGGCGCGCGGAATGACCCGTCGCGGCGCGCGGAATGACCAGCATGCGGCATCTTCGATCGTCATTGGTATGGGGACGTGGTTTGATGCACGTCACCTTCAACATTCCAACCTTCAGCCTTCAAGGCTCGCTCCGGCTAGCCCAGAGCATGCCGCGCCGCACCAACTCGCGCGCTTCGGGAACGTCGAAGTCGCGCGCCACGTGCCCTAGCGAGCAGTAGGAGACGCGCCCCTTGCCCCACATGCGCGTCCAGACGACCGGCATGACCACTCCTTCGATCCAGGGGCAGTATTCGCCGCTGAATGTGGTCGTCGCCAGCACGTGATTACTCGGATCAACGTGCATATAGTACTGTTCGGAGTGCATGCGAAAATCGTTCAAACCGGCGGTGATCGGATGGTCGTGGTTGATGATGTTCACTGTGTAGTCGATAATATTGCCGGGATGCGCAACCCACTGCCCCCCAACCATGAATTGATAGTCGGTGCTCTGGCGGAATGCGTCCGCCATGCCGCCGTGCCAACCGGCAAAGCCGACGCCGCTTGCGATGGCGTCGAGCAGCCCTCGCTCCTGCTCGCGCGTGATTGTTGACATGGTGTAGACCTGAACGATGAGGCTGTAGGCGTGCAGGCGTTCGCGGTCGAGGTATGAGTCGAGCGTGTCGCTGATCGTCACCTCGTACCCTTCGGCGCGTAGCAGCGGAGCAAAAATATCGACACACCGCTTTGGCTCGTGTCCCTCCCAGCCGCCCCAGACGAACAAAACCGACTTCATGGCGAACCTCTTTACCTGTGCTCTGACCGGCGCTTCCATCATAGCATAAGTTCGCGTCCGAAGTTCAGACATCGGTCAGGCGGCAGCCCAACGTCTCGTCTGGCGCTACACCATCGGGGAGAGCCGCTTCCGCGCTGTGCAGGCGCCGCGACCGCAGGCGTCGTCGGTTCAGCGCGGGCGCCGCCGGTGGAGTGACGATGAGCCGCAGCGAGCAGAGCAGCAGATGAGGTCCCTCCGCGCCCATGGTCTTGGGTATCCAGGGTTATTTGACGGGCGCGCGCAATCTGATATACTGGTCTTAGTGTCATATCGACAACCCCTTCATATCCGCACAACGTTCATAGTGGCAATCCAAAGGATGGCACATCGAGCCTGAGAAGGAGTCATACAATGACCACTTCGACGACGTCGCAACGCAGCGGGTTGAGCAGCACTGCGCTGGCGCTCATTCCAATCGCAATTGCGATCAACGTGGCGCTTGGACAGTTGGTGCAGAGCGTCCTGAAATTGCCGATCTATCTCGATTCGATCGGCACGGTGCTGGTTGGCGTTCTGCTTGGTCCACTGGCAGGGGCGATCACCGGCGTGCTCGCCAATGTCATTTGGGGATTGACATTGGCGCCCTCAGCGCTGCCGTTCGCGGCGGTGGCGGCGGTGATCGGTCTGATTGCCGGATATGCCCGACAGTACGGCGCGATGCAGGTGTGGTGGAAAATGGCGCTGGCAGGGGTGATTACCGGCGTGGTCGCTGCGGCTATCTCGGCGCCAATCGCCGCGTATGTGTTCGGCGGCGTCACGGGAGCGGGCACCGATGTGTTGGTGGCGATATTCCAGAACTTTGGCGCCAGTGTGTTAGGCGCTTCATTCATGCAGGGTGCTGTTTCCGACCCGCTCGATAAGACGATCACGTACCTGATTGTCTGGGCGATCATCAGTGCGCTGCCGAAACGCCTGCTTGCGCGCTTCGGCGTTCACGACAAGTAACTGTTTCGCTGCCGTGCAACGCACCGGTCTGTTTATCGAACGCGCCGGTTTTCTCCAGCGGTTGAACCCGTTGACGAAAGGAACCGGCGCAGTGTTGCTCATTGGCATGACGTTCCTGCTCCCTGCGCCGCTGACAGGAGCGATACTTTTGCCTGGTGTGCTGCTGCCGCTGGCGTTCGCATCGCTGGTGGCGAGTCGCTTTCTCGATGTGCTGGTAAAAACGCTGCTGCCGGTGCTGATCTCGCTGGCGCTGGTGCAGGGGTTGTTCTTTCCCACCGCCGATCCGACAACCATTGCCATCGGTCCGCTTCTGTTCCGTCGCGCCGGGCTTCAATTCGCGCTCGACACCGGCAGCCGGTTGCTGATCGTTGCCGGAGCGCCACTGCTGCTGTTTCAGACAACGCATCCCGGAACGCTGGTGCAGGCGCTCATCCAGAGCGGTATGCCACGCTCAATCGGGTACATCTTGCTGGTGGCGCTGCAACTCATTCCTGCGATCAGCGAGCGCGCCGTGGGAGTGGCGGAAGCGCAACGCGCGCGCGGTTTGGAAACTGAAGGGAACGTGCTGCGACGTGTGCGCGGCGTGCTTCCGCTCGTCAGCCCGCTGATCGTTGGCGCCCTGGTCGAAGCGGAGGAGCGCGCCATGGCGATTGAGGCGCGCGCCTTCAATGCGCCCGGTCCGAAAACGTGGCTGCGCGACATTCCCGATCCGCGCGCTGAACAGATTGTGCGGATTGGGATGCTGGCGGCGCTGGGAGCGCTGATCGTCTGGCGTGTTGCGACGCTCTTCTCATAAGGCGATCAGCGCTTGACCTATCGTGATCCCATCTCCACCACGATCCTGTGGTTCACCATGAACAATATGGGGCAACAACACACCCCTATTGCGCTGCACCGTGTGACCTTCACCTACGCGGGAGCAACCGAACCGGCGTTGCGCAACGTAACGCTTACGGTTCCTGCCGGTCAGATCTGCGCAGTTATCGGCAGGGCCGGCGCCGGCAAAAGCACCCTCTGCGCGCTCTGCGCCGGCTTCGTGCCGCACTTCTTTCGCGGTCGTCTCGACGGTGATGCGTCGGTTGATGGATTGGCGATAGCCACCCATCCCATCGCCGAACTGGTGCGTCATGTGGCGCTGGTCGGCAGCAACGCCTTCAGCCAGATCTCCGGCGCGCGGTTCACCGTGTACGACGAAGTGGCATTTGGGCTGGAAAATCTCGGCGTGCCGCGAGAAGAGATGATCGCGCGCGTCGAATGGGCGCTTCAGGCGCTTGGCATCGACCATCTGCGTGACCGTTCGCCTTATGCGCTGTCGGGTGGGCAGCAGCAGCGCATGGTCATTGCCGCTGCGCTGGCGATGCGCCCGCCGGTGCTGGCGCTCGATGAGCCAACTGCGCAGCTCGACCCGCCGGCGATGGCGGAATTGGCAGATGTGCTGCGGGCGCTGAGCCGGCAAGGGATGACCATTCTGGTTGCCGAACATCGGTTGGAATGGGTTGCCGACGTGGCGGAACGGGTGGTGGCGCTGGATCGCGGCGCCGTTCTCGCCGATGGCGCGCCTGCCGATGTGCTGACCGATCCGCGACTGTGCGAGCGTGGCATCGGTTGGACCCGTCCGACGAAAATAGCGGCACAGGCGCGCACCGACGGACGCTGGCCACCGAATCGTCCTCTGCCGATCACGGTTGCCGACCTTGTGGCGGGATTGCGCGCCATAGCCACAGGTCAGCATCCTGCGTCTGCACAGGATGGCGCCATCGATTCAACGGGAGTCCAGCCAACGAGTGTACAGCGGATGACACACAGCACCGAACCTATCGTGACACTCGATGAGGTGCATTTTACGTACCCGACCGGCGTTGAGGCGTTGCGTGGCGCATCGCTGGCGGTGCGACGCGGTGAGCGGATTGCGCTGGTGGGGCGAAACGGTGCGGGAAAGAGCACGCTGGTGCGACATCTGAACGGTCTGTTGCGCCCGTCGCGCGGGCGCGCCCTGGTGAACGGCATTGACACGCGGACAACCACTGTAGCGCGGTGCGCTCGTCATGTCGGCGTCGTCTTCCAGGATGTGCGCAATCAACTGTTTGCCCGCACCGTGCGCGACGAGATCCGTTTTGGACCACAAAACCTGGGATTTGCGCCGGAAAAGGTCGAGGCATTGACCGAGACGGCGATCGATGCGCTCGATCTGCGCGATGTCGTCAATGAGCATCCCTACGATCTGCCGCCTGCCCGTCGTCGTCTTGTGGCGGTTGCCGCAGTTCTGGCGATGGACACGGCGCTGCTGGTGCTCGATGAACCGACTGCCGGGCTTGACAACGCCAGCATCGATGTGCTGGCGCGGCTGATCGACGATCTTGCGACACGCCAGCGGAGTGTGCTGGTCGTCAGTCACGACCTCGATTTCTGTTACGAGACGCTTGATCGTGTTGTTCTCATGCGCGATGGGCGGATCGCGCTCGACAAACGTTTTGCAGAACTCGACCGGGCGCAGATGGAAGCGCTCGACAGTGATGTCGGGTTGCCCATCACGCTGCGCCTGCGTTACGTAAACCCATAGCAACCAGGAGTCATCGCGGGTTCACCAGGATTGCGAAGTGGTGTACAATGCTCGCAATATATGTGACGCAGAGAGGCGCGTATGACTATGCCTTCCGATCCGACCATTCCTGCACCGCCACAAACCGGTCGCACCCCGACAGAGCGCATCCGTGAAGAGCCGATCGGTTTGTGGGCGCAATTGTTGACTGCGTTCCGCGACCTGAGCGGCGCATTCGATGCATTCGCCAACGATGCCAACCCGGAGGTGCGCGCTCTGGGGCGCGCCGCGCGCGCGCGGCGCCCGCAACAGGCGAACGATTACTTCGCAATCGGCGATCTTTGCGCCCGCCTGACGGCGCAGGGCGCGACACTCAGCCAGACGTATGCCGCCAAGACGGTTGCAGCGTACACCAGAGCAGGGGAGTTGTCGAGCCGGGATCTGCCTGCCGCGCGACGCGCCATTATCGCATTTGCGTTCTGGATCGCAGATGCAGCGCGCACTCTGGGCAACTACGAATCGATTGAGACGGCGCTGCTGATCTGTGAGCAGGCACGACGACTGATAAGCGGCGCAGGGTTGAGTCATGACGAACGGCGCTTGCAGATGACCGAAGATCGCCTGCGTGAGCAGATGACGCGTATGTTCGAGGGTGAAAGCGCATCTGCGGATAAACGCGCCAGCGCCGAACGAGAAAGCCGTATGCTCTGCGACCAGGGACAGATTCTGTTGCGCCAGGGGCGCCCTCAGGAGGCATTCGAGCGTTTCGAGGCGGCGCTGGCGGCATCGGACACCAATCAGAGCGCCTGGCTCTGGCGCGCGATGGCGCTCACCGATCTCGGTCGCTTCGATGATGCGCTCGCCAGTTATGATCGAGCGCTGGCGCTCGAACCGGAGAGCGCCGGTGTGTGGAACAACAAAGGGGCGCTCCTGATGGAACTCGGACGCCTTGAGGCGGCGCTGGAGTGCTTTGAGCGCGCCATCGACCTGGCTGCGCCGATTTCGACGGTGAAGGCGGTCTACTGGCTCAATCGCGGTAAAGTGCTCTATATGCTGGGGCGCTACGCCGAAGCGCGCGATGCGCTGATGCACTCGCATGAGCTCGAACCTTCTCCTGAAAGCGCCGCAGGAATTGCCGCTTGTCGTGAGCGTCTCGAAGGTTCTACCGGTTCTAACGTTCTATGATCTGGATCCACTGGTTTCGCCGCGATCTGCGTCTGCACGACAATCCAGCGTTGCACACCGCCAGCATTCGGAGCGATGGGCGAGTCATCCCGCTCTTCATCCTTGACGACGCCATTCTGCATGCGCCACGCACCGGCGCCGCGCGTATCGCGTTCATGATCGCCGCACTGCGCGATCTCGACGCCAACCTGCGCGCGCGCGGCAGTCGCCTGGTGATCCGGCGTGGACGGACGCTCGACGTGATCCGCGCCATGGTGCAGGAAACCGGCGCCACCGGCGTTGCCTGGAACCGTGACTACACCCCGTTTGCGCGACGGCGCGATGCGCAGGTCGAAGCGGCGCTGCGTGATCTGAACGTCGAGACCTCTATTGCGGAAGACGCGGTCGTCTTCAGTCCCGACGACGTGCGTACCGGCGATGGACGCCCCTATACGGTGTACACGCCTTACCGGCGACGCTGGCGCGCGCTGACAGAACAGCGGCGCGCGGAGGTGCTGCGCGCGATCGAGCCGCCGCTTTTGCGCCCGGCGCCCGAAGCCGTTGCAGATCAGACAGTTCCAGACCATGCAGACCTCGGCATCGTGGTTTCCCAACGCATTCCTCCAGGCGGCGAAACGCATGGCGCTGCGCGACTGGCGGCATTTGTCGATCTGGCTGCCGCACACAGCATCGCGGGCTACGCAGAAGGGCGCGATCTGCTGGCAGAACCGGCGACCTCGCGCCTGTCGCCCTACCTGCGGTTTGGGTGCGTGGCGCCGCGGCAGGCGCTGCGCGCAGCGCTGCGCCTGCTCGACATCGTCGGCGATGATCACCGTACCGTCCGATCGATTGAAACCTGGATCGGGGAACTCGCCTGGCGCGATTTCTACTATCAGATTCTATGGCACTACCCGCATGTGGTGCGCCGATCGTTCAAACCGCAGTACGATGCGCTGGCGTGGGAAAACGACCCGGCGCTGTTCGACGCCTGGAAGGAAGGTCGCACCGGCTACCCGATCATTGATGCTGCTATGCACCAGTTGCGTCAGGAAGCCTGGATGCACAACCGGGCGCGCATGATCGTCGCTTCGTTTCTGACGAAAGATCTGTTGATCGACTGGCGCTGGGGCGAACGCTACTTTATGCAGCAACTGGTCGATGGCGATCACGCCGCCAATAATGGCGGATGGCAGTGGAGCGCCGGGACAGGCACCGATGCACAACCCTACTTCCGAATCTTCAATCCGGTCAGTCAGGGACAAAAATTCGATCCAAAGGGCTTGTATGTGCGCCGCTATCTGCCAGAACTGGCGCAGGTTCCAGACCGCTACATCCACGCGCCGTGGACAATGCCGCGCGCAGAACAGCAACGGTGCGGCGTTGTCATCGGGCGCGACTACCCCGCGCCGATTGTCGATCATGCAGAACGACGAATGCGCGCACTGGCGCTCTATCGCGCAGTATCGTCGGTTGCGCTTTAGGTGCGACAATGCTATAGTTAGAGTGTAACGGAGCGTCAGGCGTTCGTGTTTGAGCGCCGGACCTGTGATATGTTTCGGTTGTTTGTTTGTACGTTGACAAGTTATAGGCTCCTCGAACAGCGCAATGGTTAGATATTCCTGCGGTGGTTCGTTCTTTGGTGGAAAGAGATGGCCGGGCTGTGACATTATTGCACAGCCTGCCTGCAATATTGACACCGCAGGTCTCACCGCGCATTCGCGGGCTTTGGTCTTTTCACAGGCGGATGATGCGCAATGATGCCGCAGTCGGAAGCGAACGCTCCGGACACAGGCGCTTCCGCTCCGGGCATTGTCGCGCGTCTGGCGTTCTGAAGGTATGACGCCCCGCCGAGGAAGGCGCCTGGCTCGCGTGTGATCCTTGGAGCCGCTGCTTGACGACACCAAGAATCAGGAGAAGATTAAACGACCCATGGCTACCGACAATCCGCGTCTCGACGTCGCTGTGTTCATCGACTTCGAGAACGTCTACGTCAGTGTCCGCGACAAACTCGACGTCAATCCAAACTTTGAAATCATCATGGATCGCGTTGCGGACCTGGGACGGGTGGTGATCGCCCGCGCATACGCCGACTGGTATCGCTATCCGAGAGTAACGAGCGCCCTGTACGCCAATGGCATCGAGCCGATGTATGTCCCGACCTATTACTATGATCGCGATCTGGGTCGGACGGGGCGCGCCATCAAGAACAGCGTCGATATGAATCTCTGTATCGACGCGATGAAAACACTGTACACCAACCCGAACATCGGCAAATTCGTGCTCGCCACCGGCGACCGCGATTTTATTCCGCTGGTGAATGCGATCCGCCAGCATGGCAAGGAAGTCATTATTATCGGAGTGGGGGGCGCCGCTTCGGGGCACCTTGCCCAAAGCGCCGATGAGTTCATCTTCTACGAGCAATTGCTGGGCAAGAAGCCGCAGCCGCTGCAAGCCGATGCGCCGCGTATCCGCATGCCAGAGCGCGGGCGCGATGTTGAGGAGGTAGTGGAACCTGCGCCATCCGTGCGGATGCGCCAGGAAGCGCAATCGGCGGAGCACACGCCGCCGCCTGAACCACCCGCTCCCGAAACCGCGCGTGAAGAAACCGACATTTACGACATGCTCGTGCGGGCAGTGCATCTGGCGCGCGAACGAGGGTATGTCTGCTCTTTCGGCTCGCTCAAACTCGTGATGAAAGAGTTGATGGGTGGGGAGTTCAAGGAGAGTAAGTATCGCGACTCGACCGGCAAGCCGTTCGCAAAGTTCAAAGATTTTGCCCTCGAAGCCGAGCGCCGCGGCAAGGTGCAGGTTTTTACGAGCGGCGCCGTCGTCGAAGTCTTTCTGCCCGGCGAGGACCCGTACAAACTTTCGCAGTTCGCCCAGGACCTCAAAGAAGAACCGCCGGTCAGCACGTCCACCACGCCGGTGCACGTCGATGCCCATATCGATGGTCGCCCGGTCTCGAGCAGCCGCCGCCGTCGCCGCCGTCGCAGCAGCACAACTCGCACAACAATCTCGCCCGATACGATCACTGCCCCATCGCAGGATGAGTTCGTCGTGCATGAGGACGTGACCGACGAATTGATGACGGAGGCGCTGCACGACGTGATGAACGGCGAATCCGCCGCGACGGACGTGGTCTTCGAGGAATTGCTCGACCGCCTGGAAGCCGAGCGTGAGCGACAGGAAGCGCTTGCATCGTTCGATGTGCCGATTGACGAGCCAATGCTTGATGAGTTGCCCGATCTGGAGGAGGAGCCGGATGTGACGATATCGGGCGACAGTCTGGTGGAAGAACCGATTCTGGCAGCGCCTGAACCGGACGATCAGATGATGATTATGGATAGGCCGGTTGAGCTGTCGGAGCCATTTGCGACGCCTGAAACACCGGTTGGTGAACCAACAGCGCACCTGCCGGAGACGCCTCCCTTCACCGACGCCGAGTGGCAGATGTTGCGCGAGGTGGTCGTTTCGGCGGGACGTCCTTTGTCGTTCGCACAGATCCACGATCTGATGCGGGGCGCCCGCAACAACGCCGGCATCGTTCGCACGAACGAAGAACTGCGGTCGCTGATCAAGCAGGCGATTAACACCGGTGTCCTTCGCCGCAGCGGCAAAGGCGCCCGCGTCGTGTATCACCTGGCGCCCTACGAAACATCCGCAGCGACAGAAGGCGTCGATGCCTCTGCGGTCAAGGCATCGGAAGAGGCGGCGTCTGAGCCGTCGATTATCAGGGACGCTGTCGAGACGATGGTTGTGTCCGAGGCATCTGCGCCTGCGCCTGCATTGGAGTCGCCTGAAATCGTTGCTGCCGAACCACTCGCTGCCGCTGACGTATTACCAGCGGATGTGACCGACGAGATGCCGCAGGGAAAGGTTCCTGAAGAAACAGAGACCGCTGCCGAACCAGAAGTGTTGGCGCCTGCGCCGGACGCAGTGGAAGAAGGCGTCGTCGCTCATGGTGTGGAGTCGCCGCCGGTCGTAGCGGAAGGATCGGTGATGGCGGAGGAGACGCCACGTGAGACGTCGGTCACCGTCGGCGTCCCGGCAGAGGCGCCGGTGACAGCAGTTGACGATCACGCAACCGCAGAGTCAAAGGTTGTCGACCAACCGACGCCACGCCGTCGTCGCACTACTGTGCGCACGAACGCAGAAGCCGATCAAACGACGGCGGAAGCGCGTCCAACACGTTCACGCAGCAAAGCTGCCGTTACCGCGCCGACCGAAGAAGCGCCGCGTCCGACACGGCGGCGCAAGAAAGTCGAGACGACTGAAGAACCGACTGAGGTGTGAATGATCCCCTTGCGAGCGTGCGATGATCATCAAAATCTGTGGTGTGCGCGCGCGTGACCACGCCCTGACGGCAGTCGATGCCGGCGCCGATATGCTTGGACTGGTGTTCGCACCTTCGCGCCGTCAGATCACGGTTGAAGACGCCGCATCCATTGCGGAGGCGGCGCGTTTTGCCGCCCGTGGTCGCGGACGAGCGATCACCCTGATTGGTGTATTCGTTAACGAGACGGTGGAGCGCATCCGTGATATTGCATCCTCCTGCGGTCTTGATGGCGTGCAGTTGAGTGGCGATGAGCCGGTGATCTATGCGGATGCGCTGGCGCCCTTACTGGTCATCAAAGCCGTTCGCTTCGATGACTCGGCGCAGGAGCGCGCGTGGTTGATACATGACCAGGCGCATGTGCAATTGCTGGTCGATGCCCGTGTGCCGGGCAATTATGGCGGCGCCGGCGTTGTCGCAGATTGGGAACGCGCGGCTGAACTGGCGCGCCGGCGCTCATTGATGCTGGCGGGTGGACTGACCCCGGAGAACGTTGCTGATGCCATAACGCGCGTTCGTCCATGGGGTGTCGATGTCAGCAGCGGCGTCGAGAGCAATGGCGTAAAGGATCACGGAAAGATTCGGGCATTCATCGCAGCCGCGCGCGCTGCTGCCAGATAACGTTATGCTGTCTACTCTTCGCTCCCTTCCCCTGGCGTTCATTGGGGCGTGTGTCGCGCTGATCGTTCGGCGTCGGCTGCATCCGGTGCGCCTGCGCCCGACCGGTGAGACGACCCCGCCAATCGGTCCCAACGATATTCGACCTGGAATCCGTCGCCTGGTGCTCAGCGATCTCCACATGGGGGCAGGTGATCGCCGCGACGACTTCAGCGCCGATGCCGAACTTGCCGCGTTGCTGCGCTATTATGCTGCCGAACCGACGCCGACGGAATTGATCCTGGCGGGGGATACGTTTGAATTTTTGCAGGTCTGCCTGCCCGATGTGCCAGACCGCGAATGGTCGCCACGCGCGGCGGCGCGCCGCCTTGAAGCCATTCTGAACGCGCATGCGGAACCGGTCGCTGCGCTGCGCGCTTTCCTCTCTCGGCGCGACAATCAGGTGACGGTGATTATCGGGAACCATGACTTCGAGTTGCACTATGCGAGCGCCAAACAGACACTGCGCCGGGCGCTCGGATTGGCGCCAGGTAATCCACGCTTGCGGTTTGGCGTGTCCTATGAAGGTGATGGCATCTTTCTCGTGCATGGCAATCAGTTTGACCGCTGGAACCGTTTCATTCACTTCAACGGCATCTGTGAGCCTTTCGAGGTAGTGTTCGGCACACGCCTGATCCGTGAAGCGATCAATGTGCTGGAAGACGAGCCGGTGGATATTGCCACGCTGATCGACAATATCAAGCCGCTATCCGCCATTTTCTGGTATGCCTTATCGCTGCCGACGCTGCGCAACCAATCCACTCGCCGGTTGGTGGTGCGCGGTCTGGTGTTGCTGGTCAATGTGCTCCTACGCAACACGGTCTATATTCTCGACGACGATCCGCAGCAGCAGACGCCGCGTTCGCTCTGGAAACCGATGTATCGCCAGGTCGCGCTGGCGGCGACGCTCCTGGGACGCGCGGCAGGGGTGCGGCAGCGTTCTGGCGGTTTTCCCGAGACTGTATTTCAGCGCGCAGCGGAGCACCAGTTGCGCCGCTCGATCCGGGCTTTTGGGAGCACGTCTGTTCACAGCATGGCGCGCATTGCGCGCGATCCGCAGCAGTGGTCGACCCATCTTTTTATTTGCGGACACACCCATCTGGCACAGGTCGTGGCGCTGAACGAGCGCCAGACATATGTCAATACCGGCACCTGGACGGACGTTATTCTTGATGTTGCCACCTCACAGCGACAGCAGCAGCGCTTTCCTTATCTGGAAGTAACGTATCCCGCGCAAGGTTCGCCGCCACATTGGCGGTTGTTGGTGTGGCGGGAGGCTGGCGAATCGCCATCTCCTTGGCGCGATGAGCGCGCAACAACGATGTTGGAAAAAGTCGAATACCCGGTATAATAGGGGGCTGAGAATCGAGAACTGAGAATCGAGAACTGAGAACCAGAAACCGGGAAACGGAGATTGAGGAGCAAAAACACGCTCAGACCTGACAACCGAAGATCGGAACCGGCTGCTGTAGCCTGCAAGTCAGGCATCAGGAATAATGACAGAGGAGGTCACACTGATGAAAATCGTCCTTCGTCTTCTTGGCGTCGCGGCGCTGATCGCACTGGGCATCGTCATTTATCGCGCCGTTCGCCAGTACCGCGAAGACAGCGTCTTCGACCTGGGGTCTGGCACGCAATCGTCGCCGCCGTCGTCATCGTCGTCTGGCGGGGAGTCGCGCAGCATCAGCCCGGAACTGCTGGCAATCCTGGCGGACCCCGGCGATAAGGGACCGGTGGAGTTGATGCGGGATAGCGAAGGCAAAGAGTGGCTGGTCAACCGCCGCAATGGGTATCGCTATCCAGTCGAGGATGGCATTCCGATCATGCTGCTCGAAGAGGGTGAGAAAAACCGCGACGAGAGCCTGATCATCCGGCAAGAGTAGGGGGCAGGAGAACCGAGAACGAAGAACCGAGAACGAAGAATCTGTTCGTATCTTGATGAGATCCCCGATTGGATTCACATTCTTAGTCTCCGTTCTCAGTTCTCAGTTCTCAATTCTCAGTTCTCAGCCATGCAGAAATTCCTCACCGGCGCCTCTTATCCGCTGCGCGCTCTCGGCGTTCTCAGACGCCATCCGACACTCTGGCAGTATATTATCGTCCCCGTCTTCCTGAATATATTTGTGGGCATCACTCTCTACGCCGGTTTGCTCGTTGCCGGATTTCGCGCTATTGATGGGGTTATCGCCGGTCTGCCCGAATGGCTGGCATTCATCGCCTGGTTGCTCCGCGCGCTGTTGATCGTCGTGCTTCTGATTGCAACCGGTTATGTGCTGGTTCGCTTCGGCGTGGTGATTGGCTCGCCATTCTACAGCCGTCTCTCGGAACGCCTGGAAGAACGTTTCAGCGGCGTCGTATTCGATGCGCCCCCGCCGACTGTGGGGAATGTAGCACGGGATATTGCTCGCGCTCTGCTGTTCGAGATCAAGAAACTAATCCTGGCGCTGACTATCGGTGCACCAACGTTGCTCCTGAATCTCATTCCGTTCGTTGGTTCATTGCTGGCGACGGCAGGCGGCATTGCGCTCAGTGCAACCATTTCCTGCCTCGATTTTTTCGATCCGCCGCTCGAGCGGCGCCGACTGCGCTTTCGCGATAAATTGGGATTCGTGCGACAGGGTTTGCCCGCAACAGCCGGATTTGGACTGGTCTGTCTCGGTCTGGTGAGTATTCCCCTGATCAACCTGTTGGCCGTGCCTCTCTGCATCACTGCCGGCACCCTCTTTTACTGCGATAGACACGGAAGTGAGCATGCATTGTCAGGCAACGGATCGTCTCCACAGGCTGGATCGAATTAGTTATTCTCAAGGTCCATACCTCTGTCGGGACGCTTCGTTGCGGATGCCAGCCTCAATCTCCGTGATTGCTGAACCCGGTTCGTTCAGCGCAGGTATTCGCGGCCACGCAGGGTGAAGGCGCCTGGAGATGATACCGGTGCGCCGGCGCCGGATCGCGCGCAGCACAATGAGCGGCTCCGGCGAGCAACGGGATGAAGGTGCAGCCGGTTTGCATTGATACCGAACCATCTGACCGGCGTTTGGTGGTTAAGTCTTTATTATAAATGAGGAAGATATTCTCTTGACGCGCCGTGCGCTTGCAGGTACACTTACGCTATCCTGGTTATTCTCCGTTCCAGCCATCGCCCTCACTTGAGGGTTGCAGCGCATATATGTTTCTGGCGCGTCTCCGCGCCTGGAGAGATAGAACACATACGAACTGAAGCCAGCATACGCTCTTCGAGAGAGATGTGAGGGTTGGTTTTCTTGTTTGCACTAAGCCAGACCCTTGGCGTATCACCTGCCTGAAAGGGACGGGCGGGGTTTGTTTGTGCCCAAAATGAAGGATGGGCGCCTCATCCGCAATCAAAAGTGGTCGGGCATCCTTTTTCAGCGCCGACGCGACACGGGAGATGCGCGTTTTGCCCTTACCGATCCGCAATGGAGTCGATGGCGTGGCGCCATATCGATCTTTTTGCGAGACGCACTATTCTCAGGGTGCAACGGTCAGGAGCGTGACACCTGATACGTGCCACATAGAGCAGAAAGGAGTCTTTGCATGGTCAAACGAACGCTGGTCGTCTTCTGGTCAATTATGGCGCTAGTACTGGCTGCGTGTGGACAGCCGACCCCCGCAGCGCCAACAACCGCCCCTTCAGCCCCCACCACCGCGCCTTCCGGCGAACAACCCACAACAGCGCCCGCCGCGCCCAGCGGGGAAAAACTGCGCTTGATCATCGGCACCGGCGGCACCGGCGGCGTGTTCTTCCCCTATGGCGGCGGTCTGGCGCGTATTCTTACCGAAAAGATGCCCAACACGGAAGCGACGGCGCAGGAAACCGGCGGCTCCGTCGATAATATGAAACTGCTCCAGAATTCGGAAGCGCAAATCGGCTTCACCACCGCAGATTCGGCATACGATGGCATTAATGGCGTGGCAGCATACCAGGCGACCGGTCCGGTTCCCGCCGCAACCATTGCCGTGCTCTATCAGAGTTTCATCCATGTGGTCGCGCGCGCCGATTCGGGTATCACAAGCGTCGCCGATATGAAAGGGCGACCTGTCTCGATTGGATCGGCGGGCAGCAGCACGGAAACCGCGGCTATCCGCCTGCTCGAAGCCGCAGGGCTGAAGCCGGAAGATGTGGTCCGCGAAAACCTGGGGGTGGCCGACTCGGTGGCTGCCATGAAGGATAAGAAGATCGATGCCTTCTTCTGGATCGGCGGTCTGCCGACGGCTGCGGTGACCGACCTGGTTACGACCGAGTCGGTGGTCTTTATCGACACCAGTTCGCTGCTGAAGCCGATGGTGGATAAGTATGGTCCAATCTACGCCGCTACCGTGCTGCCTGGCGGCACCTACAAAGGGACGGACCAGGATGTGCCGGGGATTGGCGTTGCCAACCTGCTCGTGGTGCGCGAGGATATGCCCGCTGACCAGGTAAAAGGCATTCTGACCACAATTTTCGACAATCTCGAAGAAGTGCATCAGATCCATCCCGCAGCGCGCACCCTGTCGCTTGAATCGGCAGTCACCGGTTCATCGATACCGTTCCATCCGGCTGCAATCGAGTTCTACAAGGAACGTGGCGTTTGGAAGGAGTGACGAGGTGAGATTGAGGCAAGATACCACTGAGAGCCTGTTCTGAAAAGATCATCGGGCAGGCGAAGGCAATGCCTTCGCCTGCCCGGTCGCGTTCCACGCAGCGATTTTTCAGAAGGTCTCTTACCACCGGGTCTTGCCTTGTTCTATGTGCTTCCAGCCGACTTGCGCATGTGTGTGTCTACTTGATCGGTGTTGGCTCTCAGCCATACAGACTGCGCGCGTGCAGTCGCCGCACCGTTGAGAGGGGGGTGTCAACGATGAGCATCGCCGCCAACGCTCAAAACAACGACGCGCCTGACGAAGAGGTCATTTCCAGGGAAAAAGTCGAGCAACTCATCGAGGAGTTCGAGAACGAAGCAGCAACCCGAAAACTGAGCGGCGCCTGGGCATGGATCGCCGGGATTGTTGCGGCGGCGCTCTCGATCTATGCACTCTACTGGACGCAGGCGATCATCACGACTCAGGTTTACCGTGCCACGTTCCTGATGCTCGTCCTGGCGTTGACGTTCTTCTACTTCCCATTGCGCAAGGCTGCGCGCACGAAAGTGCCCTGGTATGATGTTGTGCTGGCAGCGCTTGGCGCTGCCAGTATGATTTATTTGAGCCTCAATTTCCGTGATGCGTTGCAGCGGGTCACTCAACCCACGCCGACCGAACTCGTGATGGGCGCCATTATGCTGCTGCTGGTGTTGGAAGCGACCCGCCGCACCACAGGTATGGCGCTGACACTGGTAGCAGTGTTCTCGATACTGTACGCGCTCTTCGGGTATGTTTTTCCTGAACCGTTCGACCATCGCGGAATCTCGCTGCAACGTCTGATCGGCACAAACTACCTGACATTGCAGGGTGTGTTTGGCGTGCCGCTCGATGTGGCGGCCACATTCATCGTGCTGTTTACGATCTATGGCGCGGTGCTGGAGTACAGCGGCGCGGGCAAGTTCTTTATCGACTGGTCCTTTGCGGCGCTCGGCAAGTCGAAGAGCGGCGCCGGCCCGGGACGCACCGTGGCGGCGGCCGGGTTTTTGCTCGGCACCGTGTCGGGCAGTGGCGTGGCAACGACGGTCACACTGGGATCGCTGTCGTGGCCTATGCTGCGCAAGGCAGGGTACGATAAGACGGTCGCGGCCGGAATGCTGGCTGCATCCGGGATCGGCGCCACCCTCTCGCCGCCAACCCTTGGAGCAGCAGCGTTTCTGATCGCCGAATACCTGGATATTTCCTATCTCGATGTGCTGATCATGGCGATTGTGCCGACGATCCTCTACTACCTGTCGATCATTCTGATGATCGAAGCCGACTCGCGCCGCATGAAGACACAGGCGGTCACATTCGAGAGCGAATCGCTCTGGGAGTTGACGCGCAAGTTTGGGTATCACTTCTCGTCGCTGTTTGCCGTCGCCATTCTGATGGGGTTTGGCATGACGCCCTTTATGGCGGTCTACTGGTCGATTGTCGTTGCGTTCTTCCTGAGTTTTCTCCGTCCCGAAACGCGCCTCTCCTCCCTGAAAGCGCTGGCGTCCGGCGTCGCGCTGATGGCGCTGCTGATGGCGCTGGAAGTGACCGGTGTGCTGCCGCGTATGCGTCCATCGGTGGCGATCTTCTGGGGGTTAATGCTTACCGTCGTGATCGCGGCGGCGATGGCGCTCTACCGGCGGGTGCGCGCCATTCCGGGAGAAGATGAGAACATGCGCATTCTCAGGGCGCTGGAATATGGCGGGCGCAGTGTGGTGTCGATTGCCGCCACCACCGCCTGCGCAGGCATCATCGTCTCAGCCGTGACGTTGACCGGACTGGGGCTTAAGATTTCGGGCATGATCGTGAGCCTTGGCGGCGGCAACATCCTGATGACGGTCTTCTTTGCAGCCATTGCTGTCTGGGTATTGGGATTGGCGGTGCCGGTCACGGCATCGTACATTCTGGCAGCGGTCATGATCGTTCCCGCGTTGCGACAGGTGGGTGTGCCGGAACCCGCTGCGCATATGTTCATTTTCTATTATGCGGTCCTGGCTGATGTGTCGCCGCCGACTGCGCTGGCGCCTATGGCTGCCGCAGCGATTACCGGCGGGCGTCCGTGGCCCACAATGTTTATGGCATGGAAGTATTGTCTGCCCGGTTTCCTGGTGCCGTTCATGTTTACGATGACGACCGACGGGACGAGTCTGCTGCTGTTGTTGCAGCAGGTTGGCAAAGATGTGGGCACGGTGACGCTGGCGTTCAAACCTGCCTGGTATGAGGCGCTGGCGGCAGGAGGGTGGATGACGATTGTGGTGACCTTCCTGACCAGTTGCCTGGCAGTTGGCGCCCTGGCGGTCGCTTTTGGCGGATGGCTGCTCCGTCAGGCGAATCTTTTCGAGCGCGTGCTGATGGGTGTTGCCGGTTTGGCGATGCTCTATGCCGACCTGGGAGCGGACGCCGTTGGGTTTGGGTTGTTTATTGTGGGCGTGCTGGTTCACGTGGTGCGGGTGCGCCAGATGCGCAAGGCGGAGTCGGTCGCTGTCGCCGCAGTGGAAACGGACACGTTCAGCGAGCGCTCGGTTGGATGATGATCAGGTCCTCGCATCCCTGCCCCCACGCGGAGGTTCAAGGGCGGACCGCGCGCATAGCGGGCAGGCATGGCGTTGGGATGCGCCGTTTGGACCTCACCCCCTGCCCCGCTCCCGCGCGGGAGCGGGGAGACTGGCGACGCGCGCGCAGCCCGTCCCCCGGTGGGCGTGCCGGGGTGCGCGCCAGTGTTCCGTCCGCCCTTAAACACACGGAGGTGGGGGGGAAGAGGGTCCAAAAACGCGGCGCACAGCGATGGGCTTATGTCGCCTTAAACACACGGAGGTGGGGGGAGGGTGAGGGGTTATACCAATTCCCTGTGACCATCCGGCATGGTCACCCCGAGCAGCGCGAGGGGTCGGGCGCGACCCGCTCCGATTCCTCGCTGCGCGCGGTCAGATTCCTCGCTGCGCTCGGAATGACACGAAGGCGGCCTGCGTCGCAGGTGACAAGTGTCGAGCGCACGGAGATTCCTCGCTGCGCTCGGAATGACCCGAAGGCGGCATCTTCCATCGTAATCAGCTGTGACCATCCGGCATGGTCACCCCGAACAGCGCGAGGGGTCTGGCGCAACCCGCGTAGATTCCTCGCTGCGCTCGGAATGACAAGTCGCTGCGCTCGGAATGACAAGAATGCGGCATCGTCAATCGTCATTGGTATCACCCCTCGCCCCTCTCGCCTCGCCCCTCGCCCCTCTCGCCTCACTCCTCACCCCTCTCATACCAATGACCGGTGACCATCCGGCATGGTCACCCCGAGCAGCGCGAGGGGTCTGGCGCAACCCGCTCAGATTCCGCGCTGCGCTCGGAATGACAAGTCGCTGCGCTCGGAATGACAAGAATGCGGCATCGTCAATCGTCATTGGTATCACCCCTCGCCCCTCTCGCCTCGCCCCTCGCCCCTCTCGCCTCACTCCTCACCCCTCTCATACCAATGACCGGTGACCATCCGGCATGGTCACCCCGAGCAGCGCGAGGGGTCTGGCGCAACCCGCTCAGATTCCGCGCTGCGCGCGGTCAGATTCCTCGCTGAGTTTACCCTGAGCGAAGCGAAGGGCTCGGAATGACACGAAGGCGGCATCTTCAAGCGTCATTGGTATTATATGACGAACCTTGTGTACATTCGTTGCGCAAGATTAATCTTGCGCCACACCCTTAACCCCAGTCGCATATAGAATCTCGCGCAGGAACCGTCCCGTGTGCGATGCCTCGATCATGGCGACCTCTTCAGGCGTGCCGACGGCGACGACCGTGCCGCCGCCGTCGCCGCCCTCCGGTCCCATGTCGATGATCCAGTCTGCGGTCTTAATCACATCGAGGTTGTGTTCAATGACGAGCACGGTGTTGCCCGCATCCACAAGACGGTGCAGCACGGTGAGCAGGCGCTGCACATCGGCAAAGTGCAACCCGGTGGTCGGTTCATCGAGAATATACATGGTACGACCGGTTGCAACGCGCGCCAGTTCTTTCGCAAGTTTCACCCGTTGCGCCTCGCCGCCGGAAAGGGTCGTCGCCGATTGCCCGAGTTTGATGTAGTCCAGCCCGACATCGTGCAACGTCTGGAGCATGCGCTTGATACGCGGCACATTGTCGAAGAACTCCAGCGCCGTCTGAACGTCCATATCAAGGACATCGGCGATTGATTTGCCTTTGTACTTGACCTGCAACGTTTCGCGGTTGTACCGTTTGCCCTTGCAGACATCGCAGCGCACCCAGACATCTGCCAGGAACTGCATATCGATGCGTTTTTCGCCATTGCCCTCGCAGGCTTCGCAGCGCCCGCCCTTCAGGTTGAACGAGAAGCGACCGGCGTTATAGCCACGTAGTTTCGCTTCATTAGTCGAGGCGAATAGTTCACGAATCAGGTCGAACAGTTTGACATACGTCGCCGGGTTCGAGCGCGGCGTCCGCCCGATTGGTTGCTGATCGATATCGATCACCTTATCGAGATGCTCCAACCCGCGCAGCGCGCGGAATGGTCCCGGCTTCAACTGAGCGCGATGCAGGCGATTCGCCAGCGCCGGGTAGAGCGTCTCGGTGATCAGTGACGACTTACCCGAACCGGACACTCCGGTGACGCACATAAAGACCCCCAGCGGAAAGCGAACAGTCACATCACGCAGGTTGTTCATCGTGGCGCCTTCGAGTTCGAGCCACGGTCCCTCCGCCAGATCGGACTGATGATCTACCCGGCGACGACGCGGCGCATCCTGCAATCCATTGGCAACCGGACGCACCCGCGCAGTGCGGCGCTGCTGCGGCGTAGGGATCTCAAGTCGCCCCGCGAGATACGCACCGGTCAGCGACTCGGGCGATGCCGCCACGACATTGGGCGGACCAGCGGCGACGACCTGACCGCCCTTGACCCCGGCGCCCGGACCAAAATCGATGATCCAGTCAGCCGCCTGCATGGTTTCCAGATCGTGCTCAACCACCACGACGGTGTTGCCCAGGTCGCGCAGTTTGAGCAGCGTATCGAGGAGTTTGCGATTGTCGCGCTGATGTAGCCCGATGCTCGGCTCGTCGAGAATGTACGTTACACCCACAAGACCAGAGCCGATCTGCGATGCGAGACGGATGCGTTGCGCCTCACCGCCGGAGAGCGTCGGCGCGGGACGTTCCAGCGTCAGGTAATGAAGACCGACATTCAGCAGAAAGCCGAGCCGTTCACGAATTTCTTTCAGCACATCGTTGACAATCGCCATCTGATAATCGGTCAATGGCGTCACTGCACCGTGATGCGCAGCGCCATTTCCTGCCACAACCCCGGGCATCACCTGACCCTCCAGGTCTGCCAGATGCGCGATGTTGCCGGAAATGCCGCTCAGGGCATTCACCCATGCCAGTGCCCCGGCAATCGTCATCCGTGTCACGTCGCGGATTGACAATCCGCCAACCCGGACCGCCAGGCTTTCGGGGCGCAGGCGCGCGCCGCTGCACGCCGGGCAGGGTTGCTCACTCATAAAACTCTGGTAATACTCGCGTGTGTAGTCGCTGCCCGTCTGCTGAAAACGGCGGCGAATCTCGCTTGCCAGCCCTTCCCAGGTGCGGGTAAACTCACCTCGGCTATCGCCGCCTTCATCACCCCACTGGAAACGTATCCGCTCTTTCCCGCTGCCATAGATGATGACGTGACGCGCCTGTTCGCTGAGTTGTTCCCAAGGCGTATCGAGATCGAATCCATAGTGCCGGGCAATCGCCAGCAGCGCGCGGTACCCCCACGAGTCACGCTTCTTGCGCAGTTCGCCCCAATACGTCACCGCACCTTCGTGCAGGGTCAGCGATGGGTTGGGAACGAGCAGGAGCGGATCGACTTCGAGCCGGACGCCAAGACCGGTGCATTCGGGGCAGGCGCCCTGCGGACTGTTGAACGAGAACATTTGCGGCGAGAGTTCAGGGAACGAAATACCGCAGTGCGTGCAAGTATTGGCTTCGCTCATCAACCATTCTTCGGCGGCGCCCGTTTTGTTCTGAATGCTGATGATCAACTGCCCCTCGCCGACCCGCAGCGCCTGCTCGACACTATCGGTCAGTCGGGTCACAAAAGCGTCCCACTCACTCTGGGAACCTTCCTGTGCTCGACCGATGGGAGCGTCAGAAGAGCGCACCTGATCACGCGCGGCGTCGCGCGCCGGCATCGCCAGACGGTCAATGACAATCTCAATCGTATGCTTGACCTTCTTATTGAGTTTGATCTCGCCCGCCAGATCGAAAATCTCGCCATCGACGCGCACCCGCGCGAACCCCTCGGCGCGCGCTTCCGCGAAGACATCTTTATACTCGCCCTTGCGCTGCGACACAAGCGGCGCCAGCACCATAAAGCGCGTCCCTGTCGGCAGGGTCAGCACCCGATTGACCATCTGCTCGGCGCTCTGCGAACTGACCGGACGACCACACACGTGACAGTGCTGCGTCCCGACGCGGGCATACAGCAAACGGAGGTAGTCATAAATCTCGGTAACAGTGCCGACCGTCGAGCGTGGATTCTTCGAGGCGCTTTTCTGCTCGATGGCGATCGCGGGCGACAACCCCTCGATGGCATCGACTTTCGGTTTTTCCATCTGACCGAGAAACTGCCGTGCATATGCCGAGAGCGACTCGACGTATCGGCGCTGCCCTTCGGCGTACAACGTGTCGAACGCCAGCGACGACTTGCCCGACCCGGAGACGCCGGTCAGAACAACCAGTTTATCACGCGGGATTTCCAGGTCGATCCCTTTCAGATTGTGCTCACGCGCACCTTTGATGACAATAGCATCTTTTGCCATGATCTGGCGACCTTTCGCAGCATAAAGCGCTGGTCCGCAACCATACGCAGGCACTGCTCGTGGAGCGCATCCACAGCCGTGCTGTACATACGTGAACAGGTGTGCGATAGTATAGCACTGCATGAATGCCGGGTCAATCACAGCGCTGCTACGGGATCGTGCAACGAATCCGACATACATACCTGTGCCGCCAGGCGGCGCTGCGGGCTCATGAAGATCAAGAATTAAATCCGGTAAATCTGCGCCGTCAGGTTGCGCATTCGCGGAACTGCGGGCTAAAGCCCTCGCTGAGTTCGTGAAAGCCCCTTTGGGGCTTCAATGTCCTGAGCAAGGGCTTTAGCCCGCAGCTCATAGAATGAGCGATTCGGCAGACAGGTATACCAGATTCATTATCTTAATTCTGACTCCACTGCAAAAACGAGAAGACAAAACTGCTCCGAATACCCTCCTCAAAACGGGCAAATCTTAATATCATCCAGCCAACCCCTTTGAGGAGAAAACCATGTTCCGCAAAAACACCCGTCACTGGCAAATTCCGCTCACCAGCCATGTGGATGAACTGCCCGAACCGCTGCGCCGCCGCCTGGAGAACTCCTGGGCCGGCACCTTCTACCGCGAATTCTTCTCCCGTCTGGACGAAGGCCCCTTTGCCGTGTTGTACAGCGACCTGATTTCACGTCCCAACGTGCCGGTGAATGTGCTGGTCGGGCTGGAATTTCTCAAAGCCGCCAACGGCTGGACGGATGAAGAGATGTACGATCACTTCTGTTATGACGTCCAGGTGCGCTATGCCCTGGGCTACCGCCAATTGAGCGAAGGCTGCTTCGACTTGCGCACGCTGTATTATTTTCGAGAACGGCTGGCACAACATGCCCAGGAGACGGGCGAAAACCTGCTGGAACGCGCCTTTGAGCAAGTGACGGGCGAACAGCTGCGCGCCTTCTCCATCAAGAGCGGTAAACAACGCATGGACAGCACCCTGCTGGCCTCCAACATCCGCCAGATGGGGCGCATCCAGCTGCTGGTGACAGTGCTGCAGCGCGTCTGGCGCATGCTCAGCGAAGCAGACCAGCAGCGCTATGCCCAACGCTTCGAGCGATACACCAAAGGCCACCCCGGGCAGTATATCTATCGGCTGAAGAAGGAAGAGTGGCCGGAGCATCTGCAGCGCATCGGGGAAGACATGCGCACCCTGTTGCAGGAACTGCAGGCCGCCTACGGAGAACAGCCGACCTATGCGGTGCTGGCGCGGGTGTTTGCCGAGCATTTCCGCCTGGAGAAGGAGAAACTACAGGTCAAAGAAGCCAGCGAATTGAGCGCCCGCAGCCTGCAATCGCCGGACGACCTGGAAGCCACCTACCGCGAAAAGCACGGCAAATCTTCACGCGGGTATGTGGTCAACCTCACCGAAACCTGCGACCCGGACAACCCGCTGCAACTGGTGACCAAAATCCAGGTCGCGCCCAATGTCACCGATGACAGCGCCCTGCTGGCCGAAGCCTTGCCCGACCTGAAGGAACGCACCGGGCTGGAAGAACTCTACACCGATGGCGCCTACGGCAGCGCCGAGAACGATAAGCGTTTGGCTGAACAGGAGGTGACGCTGATCCAGAGCGCCATCCGCGGGCGCAAGCGAAAGGAAGAGCGGCTGTACCTGGATGATTTTACGCTGCCAGGCGACACTCACAACGGAGCGCTGAACCTGACCTGTCCACACGCTCAGCAAGCGCCCGTGAGAGGCGCCAAACAGGGCAAATCGTATCGCGCCACCTTTGACGCGCAGGTTTGTGGGAACTGTCCCTTGCAGCCCCGGTGTCCGGTGCAGCCTCGCAAAAATGGAGAAGCTGTACTGCTCTTCACGGAGGAAGACTTGCGCCGGGCGCAGCGGCGGCGCAGGATGCGTCAGGCGGACTCGGGAGAACGGAACCTGCGTTCTGCCACTGAAGCGAGCATCCGCAGTCTCAAGCATCCCTTCCCGGCGGGCAAGTTACCGGTACGGGGACGTTTTCGAGCCGCCTGTCTGCTGATTGGTTCCGCCGCCGTGATGACCGTGCGGCGGATACACCGTTACCTGCAGAGCCAGATAGCAGGAAATCGGCCAGGAGAGCAGGCAAAAAGGATGACAAAACGCCTGGCAGAACAGGCGGAACATGTTTTTTTTTTTGGCCGGACGCTTTTGCAGGCCTTTGGACTTTACCGCCGAATCAACAGCCCGGTTTTGACCTGGTAAGGTTCAGATTTTTGCAGAGGAGTCAGAATTAAATCCGGTAAATCTGCGCCGTCAGGTTGCGCATTCGCGGCACTGCGGGCTAAAGCCTTCGCTGAGTTCGTGAAAGCCCCTTTGGGGCTTCAATGTCCTGAGCAAGGGCTTTAGCCCGCAGCTCATAGAATGAGCGATTCGGCAGACAGGTATACCAGATTCATTATCTTAATTCTCATAAGCCCTCGCTCAGTGAGTGGAAGCCCCGGAGAAGATTTCAGAATATCAGCAGGGTTTCAAGCGCCCCAGTAATACCGGCGTTATTTTTTAACCTTCATCATCCCAGCGCTGGAATGCGACCCGATCATTCGCACCCGAACCCATAACACCTTTTGGGTATACGTACTACAGGGCGCAAAGAGTTTTCCGGCAGACTTTAAGGGCGCTCTTTCCCAAAAAACCACCATGTGACAGCAACCGAGAGTGCATACAGGATCGCTGTTGCGACGAACAGCGGACCAAAGCCATACCGTTCCTGAACAAAAGTGCTGATCAAGGGAGCAATGAGAAACCCGATGCTGTACGCTGCTCCCAGCAGACCGATCATGAACGGACGCGCACTTTCCTCAGTCTGTTCCATCGCATAGGCGTCGTAGAGCGGCGATGCCATATTGGATGCCATCACCCGCGCCAGCGCCGCCGCAATTGCGAGCCACAGATCCGACGCCGCTCCCAGGATCAGCAGCAACGGCACGCCGATAGCGCGGGTCACCGCCACGGTGCGCATCTTCCCCAGCCGCGCCGCCAGCGCCGGACCGGTCAATGACGCCAGACCGGTCGCCACATCGAATCCGGCGAAGAGTACGCCGAGCGCGCGATTGTCGAGGCCAAACCGTTCGCGGAAGTAGAGGTTGAGGTAAGGGATGAGCAACGCCGCGCCCCACGAGATCAGGAACGGCGGCAGCAGCAGTTTCGCCACAAACGCTGGCTTGCGCAACAAAGCGCGTAGTGGCGTCGGAAGACGCCAGAACCATGGTTGGGCAACCAACAGCCAGGAGGGAAGACCACCGAAGAACGATCCTGTACCCGAAGGTGAGGCGCCGCTTTCAGGCAAGGGTGACTCTGGCGCTCGTTCCGGTTCACGAATCAGGAACAACGGTGGAAGCGATGCCAGTACCCCAATCCCGGCGATCGCAAAAACGGCGCGATAGGTCGCGCCACTGTCGGCGGGAGCGCCAAGCACGTGACTCAGCGTATCGGCGATGAACCCTGCGCCCAGGTTGCCGATGCCGCTCAACCCAACGGCGACTGCGGCGCTGGCGCTGAACAGATCATCGCGAGTGGCGTCGTTGCTGAGGCGCATCATGAGAGGTGCAGCAGTCACCTGCATCAGCACGGACGCCATTCCCATCAGAGCGGCAGAACAGATGAGCAGCGCCGCCTGCGGAAAAGCGGCGAACAACAGAATGCCGGCGGCATACAACGCCACCGACGTTATGATCGCAGCGCGCAATCCCAGGCGCTGCACGCCCAACCAGAGCGGCAAGCTCAACAGCGCCGCAACCGCCTGTGTGACTGTTTGCAGGATGCCAAGGAAGCCACGGGAATAACCGAGCGCCAGCACCGCCAGATTGTAGTACAGCCCCACCACCGAAAGGCTGAGCGTAAGGATCGCCAGGTGCAGAAGATAGCGACGCGCGTCGGTTTTCAGTGCGCGCCAGCGTTCGATAATGTGGTGCATGCAATGTTTCTATGTGGGCGCCGCTCACCTCGCGCCTCGCCCCTCGCCCCTCGCGCCTCGCGCCTCGCCCCTCGCCCCTCGCCACCAATGCGAGATAAATCTCGCGCTACGCCTTGGTCGGGACCCTCTTGCCTCGCCCCTCGCCCCTCGCCCCTCGCCACCAATGCGAGATAAATCTCGCGCTACGCCTTGGTCGGGACCCTCGCCCCTCGCGCCTCGCGCCTCGCCCCTCGCCCCTCGCCACCAATGCGAGATAAATCTCGCGCTACGCCTTGGTCGGGACCCTCTTGCCTCGCCCCTCGCGCCTCGCCCCTCGCGCCTCTTGCCCCGCCTCGCCCCTCGCCACCAATGCGAGATACATCTCGCGCTACGCCATGGTCGGGACCCTCGCCCCTCGCGCCTCGCCCCTCGCCCCTCGCCACCAATGCGAGATAAATCTCGCGCTACGCCTTGGTCGGGACCCTCGCCCCTCGCGCCTCGCCCCTCGCCCCTCGCCCCTCGCCACCAATGCGAGATAAATCTCGCGCTACGCCTTGGTCGGGACCCTCGCCCCTCGCGCCTCGCGCCTCGCCCCTCGCCACCAAATGGTCAGGACCCTCGCCCCTCGCGCCTCGCCCCTCGCGCCTCTTGCCCCGCCTCGCCCCTCGCCACCAATGCGAGATACATCTCGCGCTACGCCATGGTCGGGACCCTCTTGCCTCGCCCCTCGCGCCTCGCCCCTCGCGCCTCTTGCCCCGCCTCGCCCCTCGCCACCAATGCGAGATACATCTCGCGCTACGCTATGATAAGTCTCGCGCTACGCCATGGTCGGGACCCTCGCCCCTCGCGCCTCGCCCCTCGCGCCTCTTGCCCCGCCTCGCCCCTCGCCACCAATGCGAGATACATCTCGCGCTACGCCATAATAAGTCTCGCGCTACGCCATGGTCGGGCGCCGCTCCCCTCGCGCCTCTCCACCAATGCGAGATACATCTCGCGCTACGCTATGATAAGTCTCGCGCTACGCCATGGTCGGGCGCCGCTCCCCTCGCGCCTCTCCACCAATGCGAGATACATCTCGCGCTACGCTATGATAAGTCTCGCGCTACGCCATGGTCGGGCGCCGCTCCCCTCGCGCCTCTCCCCTCACTTGAACCGATGCTCCTCCGGGTCGTTCGTGTCGAACCCCACGGCATCAAGGCGCTGCCAGAGGTCGTCGGGAATTGGGACGCGCGCCAGGTCCAGGGTGGCGGCGATGCGTTCTGGCTTACTGACGCCGACAACGGTCGAGGTGATGCGCGGATCGCGCAAGGAAAACTGCAATGCCGCAGCCGCCAGCGGAACACCATACTCCTGGCAGACCGCCGCCATAGCGCGCACCCGCTCAACAAGCGCCGGTGGCGCGTCCTGATAGGCGTAGCGCGCGTAAGCGTCCGGTCCTTTGGCGAGAATACCACTGCCATATGGTGCTGCATTCACTACCGCGACACCCCGACTGACTGCCACATCGAGGAGCGGTTCTGCCGAGCGGTTCAGCAGGGTATAGCGGTTATGCGTCTCAACTGCCATAAATGCGCCGGTTTCGACATAACGAATGAGCATGTCAATCGGACCGCCGGAAATGCCGATATGCGCGATGATCCCTTCTGCCTGGAACCGCTGCAAGACCTCCAATGGTCCGCCTTTGCCCATAACATTCTCGAACGTCGTATGCTCCGGGTCGTGGATGTACACAAACTGCAGGCGATCCAGACCCAACAACGTCAGGCTACGCTCGACCGAGCGCCTGATCTGGTCGCCGCTAAAATCGCCGGTTGCCGCATCACGGTCGGCTTTCGTTGCCAGCACAACGCCATCTGGCAACCCGCCAATCATTGCGAGGACCTTGCCGATCCGGCGTTCACTCTCACCATCGCCGTAGATCGCGGCAGTGTCGAAAAAATTGATCGGACTGCGGAAGGCTTCGAGCAGGGTTGCAATTGCCTGATCCTCGGCAACGCTGTAAGCGAACGTTTCGGGCATATTGCCGAGCGGTGCGCACCCGACACAGAGCGGCGTCACCTGAAACCCGGTGCGACCCAATGGACGACGTGGCAGAGACAGTGGTATGTCGATCATGGCAGAAACCCCGTTAGTTATGGAGAAGAAGTATTGAGGCGGATTATCGCAAGGGATAGGGCAGGTGTCAAACGAAGCGCGCTACGCCGGCAACTTGGGACACGGATGGGCGCGGATGCGACGGATTTTTACGGATTGGGCAATAATGCCCCCTCAGCGATCCGTGCCCATCCGTCTTGATCCGTGGCGATCCGTGTGCCATCGCCCGTACCCGCTATGATCTGGCATGATAGGACACGGATGGGCGCGGATGCGACGGATTTTTACGGATTGGGCAATAATGCCCCCTCAGCGATCCGTGCCCATCCGTCTTGATCCGTGGCGATCCGTGTGCCATCACCCGCCCCGCCGACAACTTGGGACACGGATGGGCGCGGATGCGACGGATTTTTACGGATTGGGCAATAATGCCCCCTCAACGATCCGTGCCCATCCGTCTTGATCCGTGGCGATCCGTGTGCCATCACCCGTACTCGCTATGATCTAGCATGATAGGACGCGGATGTGCGCGGATGCGACGGATTTTTACGGATTGGGCAATAATGCTCCCTCAGCGATCCGTGCCCATCCGTCTTGATCCGTGGCGATCCGTGTGCCATCACCCGCCCCGTGGCGATCCGCGTGCCATCATCCGCCCCGTGGCGATCCGTGTGCCATCACCCCGCACCACCACCCAGGAGTGGATATGTCGCACCTCCCCTTTTGCTCGTCAAACAATCACGCCGCCAACTGACGCGTCTTCGCCATAGTCTGCGGCGCGCCATAGGTCAGGCTGCGCCAGACCCACTCCAGCGGACCAAACCGGAAGCGCTTCAGCCAGAAGACGCTGATAACCAGTTGGACCAGCCAGATGGTCAGGCTAATCAGCAGCCCGGCGAACGCACCCACCTGACCGAACAGCCCCAATCCGTAACTGTAGAAGATGAGCGTGCAGACAATCGATTGTGCGATGTAGTTGCTCAACGCCATTCGTCCTGCGGCTGCCAGAGGTTCCAGGCGGCGATGCCAGGCTTCCCGGCGGGTCAGCGCCACGAATGCCGCCATGTAACCGTAACTCAGCACTGGACCAAAGATAAGCAGAAGGACCGACGGCAATCCCGCCAGCGGCGATGTCATATCCACCGTCCACATCAGCCAGGTCAGCGCGAAATTGGCGACCAACCCCACGACCAGGCACACCCTCCCGGCTGGCAGGCGACGCTCGTTTGCCGGCAACTGCATCAGGCGCTGGAGCACCTGGCGCTTGCCGGCATACATGCCGATCAGAAAGATTGCCAGGATCTGGAGGACATTTCCGCTCAAGAAGAAGAATACCAGGACGATCAGCCACTCAATGGCGCGCCAGGCAAAGATTTGCCCCCACGATCCCCGCGCATAGGTCTCGATAGCCTGCCGCTCCAGATCGCGCACGAGCGTCATGACCTCGTCCATGCCGCTTGCATTGGTTGGAGCAAGACCTGCCACCAGAATGCCCAGAACGATGAGGCCTGCGCTCAAGATGATCGGTATGGCGATCAGCGCGCTCGCCCAGATGAGAAGCGTTCGCGGTTGCGCCTTGCGAAACAGCAGGGCAACCAGACCAACCAGCGCATAGATGAACAGAATATCGCCATTCCAGATCAGCAGGGCATGCGCCAGGCCAAATCCCATTAACACCAACAACCGGCGGACCATAAAGCGCGCCGGGGCGCCACCGGCTTCCTGCACGCGCTCCATCTGTAACCACATCCCCAACCCAAAAAGGAAGGAGAAGAGCGGGTAGAACTTGCCCGTCGCCAGTGCATGGGTAAGAAACTCAACGGCATGGTCGAATGTGCTTTCTCCGCGTGGCGTTCCGGTGAATGCTGCAATGAACGGAAAACTGAAGATGCCCATGTTGACGATCAGGATACCCAACAGCGCAAATCCGCGCAGGATGTCGAGCAGGTCGATTCGCTCACGTGCTGTGGTTGGCGCTATTGCGTGCGACATATTATCACCTTCCCTCTCTATGCCTGGCATCGATAAGACGTTCAAACTTGCCCTTTTGTGGCACTCTCCGGCGCAGACCTCAAAGGTCGCCACGTTCTTGTTGAAACCCTTCACACCACCGCATCGGATACGAATCAACGCGAAGAAACAACAGGCAACATGGCGCCATTGAACCAGAACGGCGCTCCCTTCCAGCCCGCAACGTTCCACCCTCGCGCCTCGCGCTCTGGTTCACCTTCCTGTACGCCATAGCACGGCAACGGGCACGCTGGCGCGACGTTGCCGTGCAACATATCTGCCTGTTCCCTTTCACCCCTCACCCCTAATACCAATGACGATTGAAGATGCCGAATGCTGGTCATTCCGAGCGCAGCGACTTGTCATTCCGAGCGCAGCGAGGAATCTAAGCGGGTCGCGCACGACCCCTCGCGCTGCTCGGGGTGACAATGCCGGATGGTCACAGGTAAATTGGTATAACCCTTCAAGTGCGGACCGCGCGCATGCGTATAGCAGGCAGACATGGCGTTTGATGTCAGGGAATGCGTTGTTTTTCTCTCACCCCCACCCCTCTCCCGCGCGCGGCGGACCCCCCGCGTCGGGGGACAGGGGGGCTTGCCCCGCGCGCGAGACCGTCCCACGGCGGGAGTGCCGGTGTTCGTTCGGGTATTCTGTCCGCCCTTAAACCTCTCACCCCTGGTATAATGCACACTCTGCTGGAGGCGTTATGCTCACCATTCTCCTTCTCGGTCCGCCGCAGATCCTGTCCGATGGCATCCCGGTAACGGTGTCGCGCCGTCGTGCGCGGGCGCTGGTCTACTATCTGGCAGCGCAGGACAAACCGGTTCACCGCGAGCGCTTGATCGACCTGTTCTGGCACGACCACGACCACGCTGCTGCCCGACAGTTGCTCCGCACCACGCTCCACAGCGTGCGACGGGTGCTTGGATCGGCTGTCGAAGGTGATGAGGAAGTTACTCTCGCCCTCGATGCCGACGTAGACTATCGCGCACTGGTCACTGCCGTCACTGCGCCCATCGGCAATGAGTCGATACTGTCCGCCGCGCTGGAGCGCTACCGTGATGATCTGCTGACCGGTTTCACCCTTCCCGATGCTCCGCTATTTGCCGATTGGCTCGAAGCAGAGCGAGAGCGGGCGCGTTTGCTGGCGATGCGGGGATATACACACCTGGCGCGCATCGCCGAAATGCGCGGCGATCTTGCTGCGGCGCTGACGGCGCTCGACCGCGCGCTGACGTTCGATCCGCTCCAGGAAGACCTGCAACGCGAAATAATGCGCCTGCATTACCTGTCAGGCGATCGGGTCGGCGCCATCCGGCGCTACGAGAACCTGCGCGATCTGCTCGACGCCGAATTGGGTGTGCCGCCGATGCGTGAGACCCGCGAACTCTACGATGCGATCGTGACCGATCGCCTGCTCGATAGTGCATCGACGCAGTATCGCAGTCTTGAGAGTGAACGGTATAAGCAGCGGAACGTGTCGAGCAATCGTCCACCGCCAGCGCGTCACACCCTGCCGTCCCTGCTGCCATTCATTGGACGGTCGGCGGAGATGGAAGCGATCGAGATGGTTGGTGCGGGACGGCTTATGCTGATTGAAGGTGAAACCGGGATCGGCAAGACCCGTCTGGCGTTCGAGGCGCTGGAACGACATACAGCGCGGGGCGGATTGACCCTTATCGCGGCTGCGCGCGAACTGGAGCAGGGATTGCCCTACCGACCATGGATCGACCTGTTGCGTGATCTGCTGGCGCGTCCCAACTGGCATATGCTGCGCGCACACCTCAATCTCGATCCACTCTGGTTCGGCGAGGCGGCGCGGCTGTTGCCGGAACTGGCGCCTGGATCATCGGCGACGACACAGGCGGACGAAGCGCGCCTGTGGGAAGGAGTGACACGGTTGTTGATTGCGCTGGCGAGTCTGAAGCCGCTCATGTTGCTCTTCGACGATCTCCATTGGGCGGACGCAAGCAGTCTTGGTCTGCTGGGATATGTGGTGCGGCGGGCTGAGGAAGCGTCGGTTCGCCTGATTGCAACTGCGCGCACGACGGATCATCAGGCGGCGCTCCGTATCTTGCTGAATGCGCTGACCCGTGAGGGGCGTCTGGAACGCATACTGCTGCGCCGTCTGAGTACGACTGACACCGAAGCGCTGGCGCGCGCGCTGAGTCCCGATGATGCCGCGCGATTGGCTTCCTGGCTCTATCGTAATACCGAAGGCAATCCTTTCGTTATTGCCGAATTGGTGCGCCACGCCCGCACCACCGGGTTGCTGTCCGCCGATGGGCGATTGAGTCCGGTTCTGCCCGATGAACCGGTTGTGCCTGTGTCGGTATATGGTCTAATCCAGTCACAATTGGCGCGTCTTTCCGACGAAGCGCGCCGGGTACTCGACACGGCAGCGACAGTCGGGCGGGTCTTTTCATTTGATGTCGTGGCGCGCGCAGCGGCGCTTTCCGAAGAGGCGGCGCTCGACGCACTCGATGAACTGCGCGCTGCCCGCCTCATCGAGCCGTTAGCCAATGGTCGTTTTCAGTTCGACCATAGTTTGACGATGGAGGTCGCGTACCGCGAGATGGGTGAGCCGCGCCATCGGGCGCTGCACCGGCGCGTCGCCGAGGCGCTCGAAGCGCTCAACCGCGACTGTCTGGATGATGTGGCAGGATTGATCGCCTGGCATTTTGCCGAAGGCGGGGTTCCTGAGCGCGCGGCGACCTACGCGGTGCGCGCCGGTCGCCGCGCGGCGCGCGTCGCCGCCTGGACGGAAGCGATTGCGTTTTACGAACAGGCGCTGGCAGGTTTAGGGGCTTCACAGCGGTTCGATGCGCTGATGAACCTGGGAGAAGCGTTAGTGATGGGCGGGAAAGCGGCGCAGGCAGCGGAACGGTTCCGCGAAAGCCTGGCGCTGGCGCGCACTCCTGCGGAAGCGCGTCGGGCGCGGTTGAGTCTGGCGCGCGCACTGGCGCCTCAGGGACGGTACGCTGAAATGATCGAAGCAGTGCGCGGGTTGGAACAACGTGGTGATCTCCGTGATCGGATCACGGCACTGTTCCTGTGGGGCACAGCGCTATCGCTCGAAGGGTCCGATCTGATCGGTGCGGCGCTCCGGTTGCGTGAAGCGGCGCGTCTGATTCTGGCGCAACCCGCGCCCGATCCCATCGCGCTAGCGCAGGTGCGCTTCGAACTCGGCAGCGTGGCGGCTCAGCAGGGCGACCTGTCCGCCGCAGTCGCCTCCTACCGCGAGGCGCTGGCAGCCACCGACAGCGCCACCGCGCATCCAGAAGCGCTCACATGGCGCATTCTGGCGTGCAACAACCTTGCCTATCATCTGCACCTGCAAGGGCGCCTGGACGAAGCCGAACACTGGCTGGACGAAGGTCTGCGCCTGGCGAATGAGTATGGCATGCTGGGGCTTCAACCATATCTGCTCTCGACCCAAGGCGAGATCGCGCTGGCGCGCGGCAACCTCGATGCGGCTGAGTCCAGTTTTCTGGCGGGACTGACCCTTGCCGAACGCATGGTCGTTTCTGAACGGGTGGCCGGCATCACCGCCAATCTCGGACTCGTCGCATTGCACCGCGGACACGCCACACTCGCTATTCACCACCTCTCGATAGCCCTGGCGCGCGCCGATACGCTGGGCACACGTCATCTCGCCGCACAGATCCGCATCTGGCTGGCGCCGCTCCTCCCGCCTGATGAAGCGCGCACCGTTCTCGCGCAGGCGCGCACCATCGCCGAAAGCGGCGGTCGTCGTCGTCTGCTAGCGGATATAGCCCGTGTGGAATACCAATTACGATTAAGGATGCCGCATGCTGGTCATTCCGAGCGCAGCGAGGAATCTGAGCGGGTTGCGCAAGACCCCTCGCTCTGATCAGGGTGACAATGCCGGATGGTCACAGGTAATTGGTAGAACACGCGCTGGCGCCGCGTTGACGCTCATGTTGACGCTCATGTTGATGCAGGAGTGCTACGCTGTGTTTGAACAATCTTTCAGCAACAGGAGCGTCTGGCATGGCTCAATGGATCATCGACGACAGTCATTCCCTCATTCAGTTTACCGTCCGTCATATGATGATTTCGAAAGTGCGCGGACGGTTCGACCGCTTCAGTGGCACAATTACGGCAGATGAGCAGAATCCTGCCAACTCGTCGGTGTATGTTCAAATCGAAGCCGCCAGCATCAACACACGCGATGCAAGGCGCGACGGACATCTGACATCGCCGGATTTCCTCGATGTCGCCCATTATCCCCATATCACGTTCGTCAGCAAGCGTATTGAAGTGCTGGACGAGTCGCGCGGGCGGATGGTTGGTGATCTGACCATCCGCGGCGTGACCCACGAGGTAACGCTCGATGTCGAATACAACGGTCAGGCGCGCTCGCCCTGGGGCACGGTCAGCGCCGGCTTCCATGCCAGCACGACGATCAACCGCAAGGACTGGGGACTGACCTGGAATATGGCGCTGGAGACCGGCGGAGTGCTGGTCGGCGACGAGGTGGAGATCGATATCGAAGTTGAGTTGATCAGGCAGGAGGAACAGCCGACGGAGACAGTCGAGGCGACAGCGGCGTCATAATCAGGTTGAGGTCTGCATCCACGACGACACGCCATCCCGGCGGCGCAATGGTTGTGGCATCGAACTGCGCAATGATCGCCGGTCCGTCGATTGCGTCGCCGGGACGCAGGTCGTCGCGTTCGTACAGTGGTGCAGGTTCGAGTGCTGCGGTGTCGCCGTTCAACGCCGCCTGCACCACGGTGCGCGGCATCAATGGCGACGCGCGCGGCGGCAACTCCTCCGGCGCGAAGTCGATGGCGCTGCGCGGGCTGACGGCACGCACCCGCAGCGTAACGGCTTCGATGCGTCGCTCACGCATGGCATGCCCGTAGCGCCGCTCGTGCAGCGCATGAAACCGTTCTGCCAGGTCTGTCAGCGGCGTCGGCGACTTTTCCCAACCGCTCTCCAGCGATGTGGGAAGTTCATACGATTGTCCAGCATAGCGCAGATCAAGCACGCACTCGATCCGGCAGCCATTGAGGTCCTCGCCGTCGGCTGCAAGCGCCGCCAGTGCCTCGTCTGCAAGCGCGGCGATGTGCACGGCGAGGGTTGTGGTATCGAGCGCGTCGAGGGTTGTCAGCAACGCCCGGCTACTCTCGCGGGTGACATCGGCGGCGATCATGCCAAGCGCCGAGAGCACCCCCGGATAGCGCGGTATGAGCACCGTGCGGATGCCGAGCGCAGCCGCCAGATGCGCCGCATGCAGCGGTCCGGCGCCGCCAAACGCCACCAGCGCGCAATCACGCGGATCGTCGCCGCGCTCGACCGAAATCGCCCGAATGGCGCGCTCCATCAGCGCATTGGCGATGCGCACTACACCGAGTGCAGCGCGCTGTTCATCATCGGGGCTTTGTGCACCGAACAGATCATGCGCCAGCGTTATGAACGCCATGCGCGCCCGCTCGACATCAAGCGTCATGTGCCCGCCCAGGAAATAATCCGCCTGCAAGCGCCCCAAGAGCAGGTTTGCATCCGTCACGGTTGGCAGCGTTCCTCGTCCATAGCACGCCGGTCCCGGATCGGCGCCGGCGCTCTGCGGACCAACGCGCAGCGCGCCGCCAGCATCGATCCGGGCAAGAGAGCCGCCTCCCGCACCCACCGTGTGAATGTCCAGACTCGGCAGGCGCACCGGAAGACCGCCGACTTGCGACTCAGATGTGTGCGGCAGCGTCCCGTCCACCAGCGCGACATCGGTGGACGTTCCCCCCATATCGAACGTAATGATCCGATTGAAACCAGCGCGCCGTGCAACCGCATATGCACCCACAACACCACCAGCTGGACCGGAAAGGGTCGCGCGCGCCGCCAATTCGCGAGCCGTCACCAGCCCCATGCTCCCACCATCGGACGCCATGATGCGGATGGAGCGCACGCCCCGATCCCTCAACGCCGGACCGAGGCGATCCAGGTAGCGCCCAAGAATGGGACTGACATACGCATTGACGACGGTGGTGCTGGTGCGCTCGTACTCGCGCGGTTCCGGCAAAACGCGGTGCGAGGCGAAGATGAACAGGGAGCGCTGCGACGTGCGCGCCGCCCGGTCGAGCGCTGCTATCACCTGATCCTCATGGGATGGATTGGCATAACTGTGGAGCAGGCAGATCGCAACCGATTCGACAGGGTGCTCCCCGATCCAGGCGACCAGGCGCGCCAGTTCGCTGTCGTCGAGCGGAGTCAGCACACTACCATCAGGCAGCATGCGCTCGATCAGTTCGAAGCGCCAGGCTTCAGGAACCGGCGGATCGAGCCGTGTCACATTCAGGTCGTAGAGCGTTGGTCGGTTGCCGCGCCCGATCACCAGCACATCACCGAAGCCGCCGGTCGTCACTAGAGCAGTCGCGGCGCCGCGCCGTTCGAGCAGCGCATTGGTCGCCACCGTCGTGCCATGAACGATGGTTGCCGGCGCGCCGAGCGTATCAACGCCTTGAAGAAGCGCACACGCCGGGTCATCGGGCGTCGAGAGCGTTTTGTAGATGCGCACCCGCCCATTGCGGAGCAACACAAAGTCGGTGAACGTGCCGCCAATATCGATGCCAAGGATGTCCATCACGGCGCCAGAGCAGTAATTGCGCGTCTGGTTTCCACCAGACGCGTGCGCGTATTGCCCGCCAGGTCCCAGTACCAGAGCGCAGCCGGATCATCCGGCGCAACACGGAGCGGACCTCCCGGTCCCCCCGGCAGGCGGTCGAAGGTCACATACGCCAGTGCATTCTGATGAACGGTGAAGACCCCCAGATCGCCGGTTGCGATTCCAGCGGCGATCACCCGGTCGCCGCCATCGGCGCTACGCACGTGTAGTGTGTACTCATACACCGCGTCGCTGGCGCACGCCGTCGAAAGATAGTAGAGCGCGCCATCGGCGCTCCAGGCGACGGGACGATTCCAGAACCCGGCTGCAATCGGACTGAGACGTTCAATCTCAGCACCCGACCGGTTCAGGATGAGCAGATCGGCGCCGCTGCCATCGATACGGAATGCCTCGACAGCAATAGCCCTGCCATCGGGTGCTGCTATGAGGCGACCAAAGCCATCGTATCGCGCGCTGCGCTGCCCGCCCGTTCCCGATACCAGCAGCGCCATGCCAATATCGAGTTCAGTGCCATCGGATTCGCGCAGGAACAGCGTCCTCCGTCCGTCTTCGGCGGTCGCAGCGTACACTAGGCGCGCATCATCGAGCCATTGCGGTGCGTAACGACTCCACTCATCGCCAGAGGGCGTCAACGCCACGGCTGGAGCACCGGGGAAGACCTGCACCGAAAAAATACGCAGTTGTGGCGGCGCACCCCCCGACTCATCAACTGCATAGGCGATAGTTGTGCCATCCGGCGACAGAACCGGATCGGCGCATGAGCGTCCGCGCGGCGGTGGCGACAACTGACGGATCGAACCGCTATCCAGCTCCAGTACCCACAGGGTTGAAGCGGCAGTGACATCAGCCGCAACTGCGCCCGGCGCGGTTGCGCAAAAGGCAAGCAACGGCGCGTTTGGGCGCGTGGTCAGCGCCGTCACATCGCCGAACTGCCCCGCGCGGAGGCGTTCGGTCAGATTCTCCGGCGCGCCATTGCTGATGCGCCAGATATCACCGTCGGCAAGATAGAACATCGGCGCAACCGGCGCTGCCGGTGCGCCTGCGGGAATACGCAAAAGGTCGCTCGCCTGACTGACCGGTCCGCTCGTCGCCACATCGATGACCAGACGCAGCGGATTGTCTTCCAGGCGCAGACGGAACGGGAACGGTTGATCAACGCCGATAACCAACTGCGCTCCGGCAATCGCGCCAGGAGGCGCCCGGAATGCAGCCGCACGCATCACCTGCGTGCCGCTCAACGGGATGGTCGGCGTCGCAAGCGATGCGCGGAACGCATCATCACGCAGCCATCCATCGAGCTGAACTTCGATCAGATAGGCGCCGGTCACCTCGACCTCGCCAACCATCTGTGACGCAGCAGGGGCGCGTCGGCAGCGCGCCGAAGCGTGCGGCAGCACAGAGTCGGCAGGAACGTCGAGCGTCAATTCGAGCCGTTCAAAAAACGCATCAACTGTTGTGGTGATGGATGTCACCCGCATACTGAACCGTCCCCCGCCGGGATCACCCACCTGTTGATTGCACAGGCTAAACTGCGCCAGGATCGGATTAGGCGTTGGCGTGGGTGGCAGCGGCGTCGGCGTTGGCTCAGGAGTCGGCGTTGGCGGCGGTGGGGTCGGCGTCGGACCGGAAGTCGATGTTGCAGTTGGCGGCAATGGCGTCGGCGTATCAGTTGGCGGAACGGGCGTCGCCGTCGGTGTCGAGGCTTCGACCGTTTGAATTTCCCGGATACGCTCCTGTTCGGCGATCGAGAGTTGTTCACAGGCAGTGAGCGCCAACGCGACGAAGGGTATGATCAAGAGAGCGATGCGAATTCGGGTCATGTCGTCTCACCAGAATTCAGGGCGACGACGGGTCGCATGTGCGAGAACCGTGGGATTGTGGAATGACAATGATAGCAACGACACGCTACCCCACTCAGCATAACACGTTTACCGAAAAGCGCAACTCCGTCCTCGCCGCGCGCCTCCTGCAAGACTCTTGAGATCTGGCGAAGGACGAACGATGAGCAGCGCCCACGCCGCCAGCGGTATTCCACGGTCAAGACGGCGGCGCGGCAGACGGGTCAGGCACGGGCAACGTCCAACGTGGAACATAGACCACATATCACCGCCTTCCACGAGCGCCCATCAGGGACGCCCCGACGCGCGCATCTGGTGAAGAGCGCAACTAGGTCAGCGGATCCCCAGGGAGCGCAACTTTGATCCATCCGCGGCGCATCGCATAAACGACCGCCTGCGTGCGATCATTGACCGCCAGTTTGCGCAGGATCGACGAGATATGGTTTTTGACCGTCTGGTTGGAAATGTCGAGCACCTTCGCAATTTCTTTGTTGGTGCGCCCGGCGGCGACGAGTTCGAGCACCTGCAACTCACGCGGCGAGAGCGGCGAGTAGATGCTCTGCGTATCCTCTTCCGCCGCCATTTGACGAAAGGCGTTGAGCACCTGCGCCGCAACGTCAGGCGAGGAGAGCACCAGATCGTTGATCGGATAATTGCCGCGCCGCACCTGATGCAGCGTCTGCATCAGTTTTTCAGGAGCGATGTTGCGCGGTACGCAGGCAGCAATGCCGGCGCGGATGGCTTTGACCACCTCCTGACCATCCATCGTCGAACTGAGCAGGACGATGCGAATATGGGGATGCGAGCGTTTGATGGCACGCGCGACCTCGAGACCATTGACACCCGGCAGGTCCACCTCCATCACGACCATATCGGGGTCGAGCAGATCGACCACCTGAATCGCCTGTTGACCATTGCTTGCTTCACCGATCACGTGAAACTCGGTTGAATTCGCCAGGTGATGGCGCAACCCTTCACGAAATAGTGCGTGTGCGTTGACCAGCACAATCGAGGTTGAACTCACCCCGTCCTCCTCGCGTCGGGCGCTGAAGACGATACACGTACTCAAGCGCAACGCAACCTCCGCTGGTTGCTGAGGCGCCCGCCGAAAGCGTCGAATGAAGCATAAACCATACGGCTATCGGGTATTATACTGTAGGCAATCTCTTTCCACAAGCCATCAACCGCAGCAGGGCGCGGTCGTGCTCCTGGCAAACTACACCTGCGCAGACGGAAGCATCCAGCGTCGCGGGCAGGGTTCAGGGGAGCAGCCTCACCGGGACGCGAGTACGGTGTCCTGCGGTCCGGCATCGAGCGCGGCGGCAGGCTTCCATCTGTCGCTCCATGCCCGGAAGCATCGCCGCGGACTCATCGGTTAAGGCATTGGCGCAGAAGGTTCCAATCGTTCGCGCAGCCGGCGGTCGGCCTCAGTAACTGCATCGGATGGTGTGGTGAGACCGAGCGACGCCTGGCGTTGCATGCGTTTGATTTCCTGCTCCACAAAGGCGCGCACACTCGAGTTGGGCATGGGAAGCCCCTGTTCCGCCTGGACGCGAAACACCTGTGCGGCGATCTCCTGTGGCGAATCGCCGGTCAGCGCCAGTGTGCGCGATGCCGGTTGCATATCACTTTGCAGCAGAACAGCCTGCGCTTCTTCGCTGATCATGAAACGGATAAACCGTGCAGCCGCCTCGCGCTCACGTACCCCGGCAAGATTATTGATCGCCAGGACATCTGCGCGCACATATGGACGTGGCGCCCGTCCCGTTTCACTCAGACGTGGCAACGGCGCAATGCCGATCTGATTGCCCCACAGACCACGATAGACACCGATCTGATGCGCCCAATCAAACGTCATAAAGGCGCGCCCATCTTTCAATTCACGATCGACCAGGATGCTACTCTCGCTCCGCGCCAGAATGCGCGGATCATTTTGCAGCGCGATCAACCAGGCGAGCCATTGTTCTGCGCCAGCACGACCGGCTGTACCGAGCGCAACCTGCCCGTTGTCATCGAATATCCGCCCGTCAAAGGCGTAGAGATACCCGATCATATTGTCATACGACAGGTTGAGCGCCAGTCCCCAGATCGGTGGTTGGGCTTCCGGGTCGCTCAAGCCGCGTCCAACAGCGAGCATGGTTGCGGTATCGGCGGGGGGCTCGGTGAGATTGGCAGCATTGTAGTAGAGCGCCAGCGTATCGAAGCGTACCGGTGCACCGTACAACCGCAGTGTTCCGGCGGCATCGCGCGCCTGCGCTCCCGCCAGCGTCACCGGCAGAAGCGTACCGGTCTCCTGCGCCGGCACCAGATCGTTGAGCGGCAGCAACACCCCCGCCTCCGCCAGCCCACCGATCCAGGTATTTGGAATCAGAATCAGATGAGGACCACTGCCTGCTGCCACGGCTGCGCGCAGTTCGGCGGCGAAGCCTGCCAGCGGCACTGATTGCAGCACAATACGCCCGTCGCGCTGCTGACGGTTATAGCGATCCACCAGGCGCCCCAGCGCCTGCCGATCACCGCCCGACCATCCATGCCAGAGGAGGAGTGGTCCAACGCTGGAATCTTGTGCAACAGTCGTCGGAGCGGAAGAGGTTTCGGGCGTGCTGCCCGACTCACATGCGGCGAGCAGCGCAGCAACCAGTAGAATGGCAACCAGACGGCATCGCATGATCCGGCGAGTACTCCTGTCATTCGCCGGATTATAGCATACGGACCGGTACGCTGGTCAACTCGCCGCCAAAAGACTGAGATCGAGCATGATAACGAGCATCTTCTGGCATGCGGGACGAGACCCTTCCCCTTCTTCTTCGTTGTGCGCCAGGGGACAACCGCCCGTTCACCCCCTCGCGTCGCGTCCTGCGAACCTCCCGCGTCCAGACCCCATGCATCGTTCGGGGAGACGCCGCACCGAAATCGTTCAGCGTCTCAGTCGATAGTCACAACGATGCGCGGCAGTTCAACGAACTGATCCATACCATCGGCTTGATAAACGTAAGTGCGCTCTTCCGCCGTGGTCATCGCGCAATGATTACCGTGTCGATCAATCGCCACCAGGCTCATGACATTCGGCGTACCGCGCAGGATAGGCGCAAGATCGCGAAAGGCTTCGCGGCACGCTTCTTCGAGCGGATAGCCCGCCTTGAGGTACAGGACGACACTGCGCGCAGTCGCTGCGCGGATCGCCGCTTCGCCCCATCCGGTGCATGCCGCTGCGCCATAGCGGTCGTCGGCATAGTTGCCGCCACCGATAATCGGCGAGTCGCCGAGGCGTCCGGGATACTTCCATGCCCATCCGCTGGTGCTGACCGCCGAAGCGATCCGCCCCTGGCGATCCTGCGCAATGAAGTTGACCGTGCCGGTCACACGTTCGGGGTCGCTGGTCAAGGTGGCGCTCCGCCGGAGGAGCGCGGCGACCAGTTCGGGCACACCCTGCCAATCGATCATCGCGCGCCCCTCCAGACCGGCGCGCCAGACCTTCTCGGCGTGCTCCGTCAACAGGTTTTCGCGTTGCATACCAATCTCGGCGGCAAAGCGCGCCGCCCCCTCGCCGACCAGGATGACATGCGGTAGTTCCTCCATCACCCGCCGGGCAACGCTGATGGCGTAACGATACCCCTTGAGCGCCCCGACTGCGCCTGCCCGCAATGTTGTTCCGTCCATAATCGAGGCATCGAGTTCGACCTCGCCGAGCAGATTCGGATACCCGCCGTAGCCGACTGAATGGTCATCGGGGTTGTCCTCCACCAGCCGCGTTGCCATTTCGACGGCATCGAGCGCCGATCCTCCTGCCTGCAAAACGGACCATCCGGCGGCAATGCCCACGCCGCCGTTGCTGCTACCGATAATAATCATGTCGTTCCGCTCGCTTTCTCGTGCGCTGTTTTCTCGAATGCAAGCACCATATAGCGCATCAGGCGCAGGCGGTGCAGCCAGCCAAAGGCAGTAAAGAGTTCCGCCATACCATAGTGATCCGGCAGCAGGTAACGGATCAGTTTCCGCCAGACGGGAAAGGTTGGCAGCAGACCGCGCGTAATATCGTCAATCACGACCGGTTGCAGTCCGATGCGACGCGCCGTGCGCCGGTAGACGCCAAGTGTGTAACTCAAGTCGAACGGTCCAAAACTCGGCTCGATGATTCGCTCGATGGATCCGCCGAGCATCCAGAGAGCGGTGCGCATCAGCCAGGTTGGCACAAAATCGGAGAGCGCCAGGCGTCCGCCAGGGCGCAACACCCGATACGCTTCGCGGAGAAATCGCTCGCGATTGGGAAAGTGAAAACTGCACTCAACCGCCAGCACCGTGTCAAACGACTCATCGGCGTAGGGCAGGCGCATCGCGTCGCCTATCGAAAAATCGACCAGATTGCCGGGGCGGGCACAGGCGATGTAGCGCGCCTGCTCGATCTGCGACGGATCGATGTTCAGTCCCAGCAGCTCGACCTGATCGAAGGATTCATTGAGCAACGCCAGCGTGCCGCCGAGGCCGCAGCCGACATCGAGCACGCGGTGACCGGAGCGCACGTTGCCCGCTCTGATGATCCGCAGGGTCAGCGCATCGGCGGCGCGCACGAAATCGGCAATCGAACCATCGGCGCGCGCCGGTTCTTCCCAGAACCCAAAATGAACATGCCGACCAAAGGCAGTGAGCGCCACCGGATCGGCGGCGCGCCGCCGTTCCAGCACACGTTCAAAGTAGGTCAACCCGACCTGTGACCGATTTCTAGCGATGGTCTTCATAGCGGCGAAACAGGACGACGGCGTTTTGCCCACCGAAGCCGAACGCATTCGCAAGCGCAACCCGCACATTCTGGCGGCGCGCCCGGTCAGGCACATAATCGAGATCGCACGCCGGATCAGGCGTTTCGTAGTTGATCGTCGGCGGAACCATGCCGGTTTCGATGCTCTTAATACACCCGATTGCCGCCAGCGCGCCTGCCGCGCCCGCCGTGTGCCCGATCATCGACTTGATGCCGCTGACCGTCACGCGATACGCATGGTCGCCGAGCGCGCGCTTGATTGCAGCGGTTTCGGCGGCATCATTGAGCGGGGTGCCGGTGCCATGGGCGCTGATATGATCGACATCCTCTGGGCGCAACCCGGCATCGTCGATCGCGCGGTTGATGGCGAGCGCAGCAAACTCACCACCAGGCGCGGGTGCAGTGAGATGATAAGCATCTCCGGTTGCGCCGAAACCGGCAACTTCGGCGTAGATGCGCGCGCCGCGTGCCAGGGCGTGCTCCAACTGTTCGAGCACCAGAATACCACATCCTTCGCCGCCGGCAGTCCCCTTGCGATGGGCGTCGAACGGGCGCACCGCGCGCGCCGGATCGTCGCCGGGAGGCGCAATCGCGCCAATGACGCCAAACGCCATCGCGTTGAGCGCCGTCACCCCAGCGTCGGTCCCGCCGCAGACCGCAACCAGTGCATCACCGCGATGCACCATGCGCGCCGCCTCGCCAATGGCGTAGGTTCCGGTGGCGCACGCGAGCACCGGCGTCGTTGTGGGACCGCGCAGACCGTACTGCATCGCCACCTGACACGATGCCATATTGGAGATGAACGTTGGCATATAAAAGGCATCTACCCGCCGGCGTCCTCGGGTTTCGAATGTGAGCGCCTGCTCCTCGACCTCAGCTGTGCCGCCGAGCGACGTGCCAACATCGACCGCGATCTGCGTCCGGTCGATGGCGTCGAGGTTCAATCCACTATCGCGGAGCGCCTCACCGGCCGCGGCAACTGCGAACTGCGCGAAGCGCGCCATACGCCGCGCCGCCTTTGCGTCCATGTGGTCACGAGGGTCGAAATCGCGCACCTCGGCAGCGATGACATATGGAATAGTGGCAATGTCGTAGCGTGTGGCAAACGAGACGCCGGATCGCCCTTCCAGCAAGGCATTCCAGAATGCGGACACGCCGATTCCGAGGGGCGTCACCGCTCCCATACCGGTCACCACAACGCGGTGTGTCGGTTTCGATTTCATACGGTCGTCATAGAGCGCACACCTGCTGCACGCAGGCGCTCATCGATCCAGGCAAGGTCTTCAGTGCGCATTGCAGGTGGCGGCGGCGGTTGTGTATCATCCAACAGATCGTACCCCGCCAGCGCCAGGCAGGGATTCCGCCGCTTCGCCGACAGCGCGACAAAGCGCGGGCGGATCTGCGGCAAGAGTTTGACGCTGATCTGATGTGCCAGGCGCTCGTGGAACGCTTGAACCAATTCGCCTTCGAGATACGGATCCATTCCTGGAAACGGCGACGGCATACGACTCCTCCTGTACGGAGGGTCATTATAGCACCATGCCTGATGAGAGGTGCGCGATGAGAGTTATGCGCGTCACTGTTGTACGCGGCAAGCGGGTGCGGGAAGTTAGCGCAACGTCGTGGTCCTTCGCGCGCTACGTGGATGCCCTGCCATAGCGCGGGGCGCGTTGTTGCCGCGCCCTGCGCCTCACATACGATTACAATTCAGAGAAAACGATACGTGGCGCCTTATTCCGTCCATGCTCGACATCGTCGAACGCTTCGTTCACCTGATCGAGCGCGCGGGTCTCATAGAGCACGCGCGTCTTCCCGGCAGCATGGAGCGCAAACGTCTCCGCCAGGTCGGCACGGGTGCCGACAATCGAGCCAATCACGTGAATGCCTTTGAGCACGGTCTCAAAAATGGGCAACTGAATGTAATTGTCGGCGGGAAGGGCAACAAACACCAGTCGTCCGCCCCGACTCAATGAATGATACGCCTGCTCAAACGCCTTCGGTGAGACTGCTACGCAGATCGCGGCGTCGGCGCCGCCCCATTTCTTCAGTTCTTCCACCGGATCCTGGGTTTTGGCGTTGATCGTAATATCGGCGCCGAGTTCCCGCGCAGTCTGCAACCGCTCATCGAGCAGGTCGATCGCTGCGACCGTCGCTCCGGCGATCTTCGCGTACTGCAACGCCAGATGTCCCAATCCCCCGACGCCAAAAACGGCGACCAACTCCGAAGGGCGCGCCCCGGAGACTTTGACCGCCTTGTAGGTCGTGACGCCGGCACAAGTGAGCGGCGCAGCATCGAGCGGCGACACGCCCTGAGGAACGATGCCCACGTATTTTGCGAAGGCTTTGGCATACTGAGCATACGCACCATCAAGAAAGTAGCCGGTGTTGAGTTGACGTTCGCAGAGCGTCTCCCAACCAGACGCACAGTATTTACAATCGCCGCACGCATATCCCAGCCAGGGGATCGCGACGCGGTCACCTTCCTTCACATTTGTCACGCCTGGTCCGACGCTTTCGACAATGCCTACGCCTTCATGACCAGGGATAAATGGCAGTTTTGGTTTCACCGGCCAGTCGCCATGCGCAGCGTGAATGTCGGTGTGGCACAAACCAGACGCTTCGATTTTGACCACAATCTCACCGAATCCCGGCTCCGGCTTGGGCAATTCCTCGATGCGCAACGGTTGCTGGAAGTCGTGGACAACAGCGGCCTTCATCGTCGTCATTGGCTTTCCTCCTCGATCTTGCATGCACTTAATAATGACGATCCACGGCTGTTCTCGGACATACAATGTCCGATTTCGCCCTCATAATTGATAAAACTACATAATTGCCCATTTCAAGAAGATGTAACACCACAACAGGACTGAAACTGACCTGATACCAACATGACGCCTCTTTGGTTTCTTTTCAAACGCTAAAGAACAGAGAAGTTAAAAACTGAGGAACGATCCCTTTCAACCTCCATCCAGGCGCGAAGCGCAGGTAAACTGATGATAGGGACGCAAGAACCCTATCGGCACACAGATGCCTTCTCAGTCAATCTTCGTCTGGTGGTGCTGAAGCGAGAACTCGGAGATAGATTGATCACCAGAAGTTGCAAGGGAACTATAGCATATGGTCAAAAAAGAGTCAAGAGTTTTAATCCATCGCAAGGACCCTTTGTGTATGATTGAGGCTCAAAATCGCACGTTCTCGCCAATTCCGATGCATTGCGTTATACCTGATCGCCGGGATGTCTCGCGTGGGCGCCATCGCGCGAGATGCGGCAAGCGAGATGTGATGAACGCCCATGCGGCGATTGTTCGCAAGCCTATGGCTTGCATTGCGCGACAACCACAGCATTGCCCTTGAAAGGCGCCACCCTGGGAAAGAACGGAATCGTGGCGCAGAACAGAGGCGCGAAACCCGGACCCTATTTGCCGGAACACCCCTTTCGCGGTACCATACCCCACAACCGCTGGCCGACGTGAAAGAGCAAGGATGAGCGACACTCTGCAATTGACAGTAGATGACCTTTCAATCGAGTATGGCGCGCGGCGAGTACTGGCGGGCGTGTCGTTCGAGTTGCGCACCGGTGAGACCCTCGTCGTCGCCGGCGCAAATGGGAGCGGCAAAAGTTCGCTCCTGCGCGTGATCTGCGGGTTGCAGCGCCCGGCGCGCGGGACGGTGACGATCCGAATGGACGACGCCGTCTTTCGCCCGGCGGAGGCGCTGCACCTTCTTGGTTGGGTTGCGCCCGATCTGCACCTCTACCGTGAGTTGACCGCGCTGGAGAACCTGGCATTTTTCGCCGCCGTGCGCGGCATTCGTTGCACCCGCGCCGAGCTGGAAGCGTTTCTCGATGAAGTCGGATTGAGCGGACGCGGCGATGATCTGCTGGCGGCGTATTCGTCGGGCATGACGCAGCGACTGCGCTATGCCTATGCGCTGCTGCACCGTCCGCGTCTCCTGGCGCTCGATGAGCCAACGGTCACCTTCGATGCGCGCGGCGTGGCGCTGGTTGAGCAGGTGATCGCCCGGCAGCGCAAACGCGGTATAACGGTCATCGCCACCAACGACCCACGCGAAGAGCGGTTTGGCGATTATATCTTGCGGTTGGGGCAATAGCGCCTCCGATGGGTGACATTCCGGGAAACCGGGAGTCGGGGCGCCATCACGAGACAAGGCGATGGATCCGCATCTTTCATCCCAGGGCGCGGTTGAGCCTGCCGCCGCTACAGCGCCGCCAGAAGCGCCACTGCTGACGGCGGCGTGGGCAGTCTTTCGCAAAGACGTGCGCAGCGAACTGCGGACGCGCTATGCGCTCAATGCCGTTCTGCTGTTTGCTGTCAGCACGGTCGTGGCAATGAGTCTGGGCATGGGACCGCTGACCATCTCGCGCAACGCCGACTTACCAATGATTCACGCCGCTCTGCTGTGGGTCGCCATTCTGTTTGCGGCATTCACCGGTCTGGCGCGCGCATTCGTGCAGGAGGAAGAGGCGCGCACCGCCGCTGCGTTACGCCTCTCTGCCCGCCCAACCGCCGTCTTCCTCGGTAAACTGCTCTTCAACCTGGCATTGCTGCTGCTGCTCGTCGTGGTGACGACCGTATTGTTCATCATTATGCTGCGGGTGCAGGTCGGCAACCCGGGGTTGCTGGCGGCATTGCTGCTGGCCGGCAGCCTGGGGTTGGTGGCGGCCACCACCCTGATCGCGGCAATCATTGCGCGCGCAAGCGTGAAGGGGGCGCTGTTTGCCGTACTGTCGTTCCCGTTGCTGGCGCCGCTGCTGGTGGTCGCCATCCAGGGGAGCGCGAATGCGCTGGCGGGACGCGGATGGGAGAGCGGCATTGGCGCCTTGCAGGTGCTGGCGGGGTATACAATTGCTCTCTTTACTGCTTCACTTTTCCTGTTCAACAGCGTATGGGAACCGTAAAAACATTTGATTTACCTCGGCACATGTAGTATCATTTCAGCAATCAGCATCCGCGCGATGCCTAGAAAGAGCCGCTCCATGAGTGACAGGCTTCGCCTCGATCAGGCTGCCAGGATCCTCCTTGGCGCCTGGATGGCCGGGATCATCATTGCGATGTTCCTGGTCGTGCCGCAGTACGTCGGTCTCGGTGACGCCGGGCGCATTATCATTCTCCACGTTCCCACTGCCTGGGTAACCACTGTTGCCTTCGCGGTTTCTGCGGTGTACAGCATCCGGTATCTCTGGAAGCGCCGCGCAGCGGACGATGCGGGTGCGGTGGCGGCGGCTGAAGCCGGGTTCCTGTTCTGCGCGCTGGCAACCGTTTCGGGCATGTGGTTCGCCAATATCGTCTGGGGCACGCCATGGAACTGGGACCCGCGCGAAACGACCATTCTCATCCTGTTGCTGATCTATGCCGCCTACTTTGCGCTGCGTTCTGCGCTCGATGATGTCGAACGACGGCGGCGGCTTTCAGCCGTGTACAATCTGTTCGCTGCGGTGACTATGCCGTTTCTCCTGTTTGTTGCGCCGCGTATGGCGCAAAGCACGTTGCACCCGAATTGTGCGTTCATCCAGGGGAGCCATTGCGATGGCATCTGGCTGGAATTGAACGGAACGCGCATTGGTCAACTCGGCGATGTGGTGCTGGCGCTCCAGGGGATCGAACAGCGCGGCGATCTCGTCGTGGCGCAGGTGGAAGTGCGCATGCCCGGCTTGCGCGAGGTTGCGCTGCTCGAGCCGTCGTTTGAACTGGCGAGCGGCAAGCCAGCGGATCGCCCTGAGTTCCCCGGCCAGCAGTTCCTCCTGGCGGTCGAAGGCGTCGATCTGGCGAATGGACGGGCGCTGCTCAATATGGAAGCGCCGGGCAGCGGGCTGCTGAGCAATAGCCGTACCTTCTGGACGTTCATGGCGGCGAATATCGGGTTCCTGGGATTGTTTATCTGGCTGTATCGACTCCGCGCCGACGTGCTGCTGTTGCAGGAGCGCCTGGCGCGACGGGAGGTGGCGTATGAACTTCCTGCTTGAGCCGGCGATTGCGATCTACACAGCGCTGGCAGTGGCGCTGACGGTCTGGATCGGCATTTTCATCTTCCTATGGCGGATCGATAGCGCCACTCGCGAATTGCGCCGCCGTCTCGACGAGGAGACGCCAACCGAGCCGCCGGCTGCGCCGCGTGCGACCCTCGAAACGCGCAACGGGCACGCACGCGAGACCGTGTCGATGACCGATGAGAAATGATTTTTGACGATCAGGAGACGATGTATGGCTACTTTCTCCCCTCCTGTGCGCCGCGCTGTCGCCGTCAAGCCGCTGCATCTGCTCGGTGCGGCGGTTATTGCGCTGGCAATAGCGCTGGGCTACTACGGACTCACGGCGTCGTATCGACCATACACAGTCAGTATCGACGAAGCAACGCAGAGTGGGCGCAGTGTGCAACTCGCTGGATACCTCGGTGATATGGGCAGGTACGATGCTGATGGCAACTTTGTCTTTATGTTGCAGGATAGCACGGGCAAGATGATCCCGGTGGTCTACGCCAAACCCAAGCCATCGAACTTCGAGCAGGCTGTCAGCATCGTGGCAATTGGGCACTACGACACGGCGCGCGGGGTTTTCCTCGCCGATGATCTGCTCGTCAAGTGCCCATCGAAGTATCAGGAAATGCAATCGGCTGCACGGTCATAGCCTTGCTGAATGATTGACGGTCCGGCGTTGTTGCGAGCGCGACAGCGCGATATTCCTGCCTGACAGAATCGGCGCTGCGCTCCTCACCACGATGGCGGCGCATGCTTGTTGGGATAAGCGCCGACCGCTAGAATTCGAGGGTGGCATGTATCTGCTTGGAACAACACTGATCATCGCCGGTCTGGCATCCGCCCTACTGGCGACTGCCGGGTATGCGCTGGCGCCGCGCGGCAATCTGGCTGCGCTGACTTTCGGACGGGTCGGCGTGCGCATGACGCTGGTTGCGGTGCTGGCGGTCGTGGCGCTGCTGAACTATCTGTTCGTCGCGCAGCGGTATGATATTGAGTATGTCTATAATTACACCGATCGCGCGCTCGATCCCGCCTTTCGGGTTGCGGCGGTGTGGGCCGGGCAGCCGGGATCGTTCGTGATCTGGGCGCTCTGGGGCGTGATCGCGGCGCAGTTTCTGGTGCGCCGCACGCGCCACTCCGAGCCGTATGTCCTCACCGTGTTCATGGCGATTCAGGCGGCGCTTCTCTTCTATATGCTGATCCGTAACCCGTTCGTGCCCTTTATGCAGAATGGCGTGGCGGTGACGCCGCCGGACGGCAAGGGACTCAACCCGACGCTCCAGAATATGTGGATGCTCATCCACCCGCCGGTGCTGTTCGTCGGCTTTGCGTTGATGGCGGCGCCGTTCGCATTTGCGATGGGAGGATTGTGGCGCCGCGATTACGACGGTTGGGTCCACGACGCGCTGCCCTGGACGCTGGCGGGCTGGGTGTTCCTCGGTCTGGCGCTGCTGCTTGGCGGCTACTGGGCGTATGAGACGCTGGGTTGGGGCGGCTATTGGGGATGGGACCCGGTTGAGAATTCGTCGCTGGTTCCCTGGTTGACTTCCACGGCATTGCTCCACGCGATGCTTGTGCAGCGCACCGGTCATGGCTTACGACGCACCACGTTCGCTCTGGCAATCGCCACCTATATTTTCGTCTTCTACTCGACGTTCCTGACCCGCAGCGGCGTGCTGTCGTCGTTCTCGGTGCATTCGTTCGTTGAGGAGGGGCTGAAAACGGTTCTCTTCGCGTCGCTGGCGATCCTTGCGATTGGCGGCTTCGGCGTCCTGGCGTGGCGCTGGCGCGATATTCCCGGCAAGCCGCTCTCCGATAAATTGCTCTCGCGTGATAGTTTCTTCGTCCTGGGGATCATTGCGTTGCTGGTGATTGCAGCGGTTGTCGGGCTAGGCACGTCGATGCCGCTGATCTCGGCCATCCCCGGCGTTGGGCATCAGTTGCAGTCGATCTTCGCCGGTTCGTTCAGGATTGACGATGGAACGACGTTCAACCCCAACGCGCAGCCGTTCGCCGATGGGCGCTTCGGTCTGGTGGGGGATTTCTATAGCACGACCGTGCCGCCGCTGGGGCTGATCCTGGTTATTCTCCTGATCGTCGGTCCGTTGCTCGGCTGGCGCGACACGAATAAGCGCTCGCTCCTCCGCGCGCTGCGCTTCCCGGCGCTCTTCGCCGTTCTTGTTGCGTGTGTCGGGTTGGTGCTCGGCGCGCGTGATCCGTTGCCGCTCGCGTATGTAACGTTGTGCGCGTTCGCGCTTGGCACGAATGTCCTGATGATCGTCCGCACGCTGCGGAGCGGCTGGCTGCGCATCGGCGGCTACCTGGCGCACGTCGGTTTGATGGTCTTCCTGGTTGGCGCAGTCGCTTCGACCCTGTACGCCACGGAAGAGGTGCGCCTGCTCGTGCCGGAAGGGGAAAGTGTCAGCGCCTTCGGGTATTCGGTGACGTTCAATGGCTGGCGGCAGACGCCGGAAGGGCGCGGTATTCTTGATCTGACCGTAACCCATGGGAACGAAACGTTCCGTGCCACACCACAACTCTATTTCAATCAGACGATGGGCGCCACGATGGCGACCCCTTCAATCCGCAGCGAACTGTTCCGCGATGTCTATATTTCGCCGTCGGAGTATCAACCGCCGTATGACCGCAATATGGCCGATATGAGCGTTGGCGAGTCGGGAACGGTCGGACCGTATGAGTTCACCTTCCTGGCGTTCGATGTGCCGGATGCGCATACCACCGGCAGCGCCGATGTGGGGGCGAAACTGCGCGTCACTTACGAAGGGCAGTCGGTGGAACTGACGCCAAAGGTGCGCCTGGTGACCAGCCCATCGGATCCGGTTGGCAATATTGTCGACCTGCCAGCCGAACTGCCCGGCGGCCACCAGGCGACGCTGGCAGCGTTCGATCCGGTGCAGCGGCGGGTGCTGATCCGCGTCGAAGGATTGAACCTGCCGGTTGATCCTGCGAAAGCCGTGATCACGCTCAGCCTGAAGCCAGGGGTGATGCTGGTGTGGTTGGGGGTCATCATTGGCGTCACCGGTGGACTGATTGCGGTGGTGCGACGCACACTCGAAGGACGTGGCGCGCTCGAAGGGCGGCGGGTGCGCCTGCCGCGCGGGTTTGGCGAACTGGCGCGCTTTGTAAGTTCGCGCTGATATGGCAACGCAGGATTTCTACGACATCTTGCAGGTTGCGCCCGACGCTGATGAAGAGGCGATTTGCGCCGCTTATCAGCGTCTGCGCGAACAGTATGATCCGCAAAAGTTGAACGGCGCCGCTGCGGAACTGGTCGAACTAGCGCAGCAGCGCCTGTCACGCATCGACGAGGCATACGCGACGCTCTCTGATGCGCAGCGCCGCGCACAGTACGATGCGCAGCGTCAGGCGTCTCTCCAGGACGTGCCCGATTACCGTCCGCTTCCCCCAGCACAGCACGCAGAACGCCCCCGTGATTTCAACCCCCGTCCGACCATCAACCAGCCAGCGGCGGCGGCAATTGCGGGTCCGGCAGCAGCGGTGATTGCGGTGCTGGCGATTGCGCTGGTATCGATCATTGGCGGATTAATCTTGACCGGTGGCGGAAGTGTGCCGCAAGCGGTCCCTACTCCCACAACTTCGCCGATGGACGCGCTGGAGACCATGATCGCCCGCGCCCGTCAGATTGCTGAACAGAACGAGAACGATGCGCAGGCGTGGTTGGACTATGCCAACCTCCTCTACGACAGTGTCCAGATTGTGCGCGAACAGGCGCCCAATAGCGTGCTGTATCAGCAACGCCTGCCGCGCTGGCTCGAAGCGGCAAAGGCTTATGAGCGCGTCCTCGAACTCGATCCGACCAACGCAGTCGCGCGCGGCGACCTCGGCGCCTCCCGCTGTTTCTATGGCGCCGGCGTGGGGGATCAGACGTTTGTGGTGGAGGGATTGAAGGACCTGGAGACGGCCACCGCAGCACGCCCCGAAGATACGCGCCTGCTGCTCAATCTTGGCTCGTGCCTGGCATCGGCCCAACCGCCGCGCACCGACGAAGCCATCGAGGTCTGGCAGCGCATTATCTCAATTGCGCCAACCGGATCGCCCGTCGCCAACGAAGCGCAGCGTCTGATCGATCAGGTGCGCAGGTAGAGTTGGTTTTCACAACTCTCGGACCGCGCTGTCGGTCGTTGGCTGAGCCTTGTTGAAGCTGAGCGTCACGAAATGATACCAATGACGACTGAAGATGCCGCATACTTGTCATTCCGAGCCCTTCGCTTCGCTCAGGGTAAACGCAGCGAGGAATCTGAGCAGGTCGCGCGCGAACCCTCGCGCTGCTCGGGGTGACCATGCCGGATGGTCACAGGTAATTGGTATGAGATGGACGCCACAGCGTTTTGCTGCGCGTTGCAGCGCTGTGTCGAGCGTTGCCGGCGGCAACCCATTGCGCATCGCCAGCTCCAGGTACGCGGCATCGTAGGTGGACCGCCCCTGTTCACGCGCGAGCGCGACACCATTGCTCAGCATTCGAGGCGCTGCGAGCGCTTCTATTTCAATCGGCAACACCCGAATCAACCATAGAAAGCGATTGCTTTCCGCCTGGCTCAACCTTCCACGTCGTTCAGCGCCGAGCAAGGCGCTTCCGATCTCCAGAGACCAGATCGCAGGAACCAGCGCTGAGGTTTGCGCCAACCGATCCAGTGCCACATCAGCCAGATCGCTGCTCTCGTCCTCAAAACACCAGGCAAGCGTGATAGATGCATCAAGGACAAACCGCTGATCGACGCTCATGATCGCCCTTCCTCGATCAACTCGCGCGTGGTTGTTCCGCTCAGGCGCCGCCCTTTGCGAAATGCCCGGAGTTCGGCGATGACCTTGGTGTATGGACGTGTGGAGGTTTCTTCCACCGGCGCAAGGATAGCGACCGGCGTTCCGTGGAAAGTGATGATCCGCTCACCCTGACGGACGCGCGCCAATACTACCAATGACGATTGAAGATGCCGCATGCGTGTCATTCCGAGCCCTTCGCTTCGCTCAGGGTAAACGCAGCGAGGAATCTGAGCGGGTCGCGCACGACCCCTCGCGCTGCTCGGGGTGACCATGCCCGATATTCACAAGTCATTGGTATAAGTCGGAGAAACATGTTAACAGTAATCCTTTTTAGACCGGTCTGCGACCAGACTATCCCGTGTCTTGCACGCTGTCAAAGATGAGGCAGACCGTGTCTGTGCACGGTTGGGGGCAACGATCTCGTCGATTGCACAACACAGAGGCTCAGGAAACGTCCCGGAATATCGCATATCAGGCGGACGCTCGTCACTCGTCACTGCCGGACAACACAACCACCTTAATTGAGCAGCAGGAAAGATGACACCATGCGCGGATCATTGCCGCTATACAGCCTTTGACAAATGTGTTAAAATGCAGAGCATCAACGTTTACACCTATGAATGAACAAACAACACTCCCGAAACGCGCATCGCCTCAACGGAGAGGCGTCAGCAGGCGCGAAGTCATAACATCTGCGGTTGGCGCACTCCTCGGCGTCGTCGTCATCTTGTTGGTCTGGTTCGCGGTTGGTCGTGGAAACAACGCCACGTTACCTGCCATCGGCGAGGTGAACCGCCCCGCGCCGAACCTGACGCTGCCGACGCTGGATGGCGGCAGCCTGAGTCTGGCAGACCTGCGCGGGAACGTCGTGCTGGTCAATTTCTGGGGAACGTGGTGCGAGCCGTGCAAGGAAGAAACTCCGGCGTTGCAGGCGGCGTATCAGCGGTTGCAGTCCGAAGGATTGGTGATTGTCGGCATCAATCTGCGTCGGCAGGAGACCGGCGATGATGCGGTACGAGCGTTCGTGCAGCAGTACGGTGTCACGTATCCGATTGCGCTGGATGTCGATGGAGAAGCGGCGCGGTTGTTTCAGATTTCACCGATACCGGTCAGTTACTTTATCGATCCAGAGGGGACGATCCGGTATGTCCGCATTGGGACGCTTACAACCGATGACGTGGCGGCGCTGTTCGCCCAATTGCGGTAGCATACTGCCAGAGGCTCTGTACAGGTTTCCGAATCAATCCGCATGTACTGGCGCCGGTGTGGCGTGAGAGGCAAGGGTGAGACCATGCAGGGGAATGAGCAGCGTCGGATTCTGATCGTGGATGATGAGCCTGGTCTGCGTGATCTGCTGCGTATCAACCTCGAGCATGAAGGATTCAGCGTGATTGAGGCTGAAAGCGGTGCTCAGGGATTACAGATGGTGCGTGACCAACATCCCGATCTGATGATCCTCGATGTAATGATGCCGGAAATGGACGGATGGGAGGTCTGTCGGCGGTTGCGCGAGTTCTCACAGATGCCGGTGTTGATGCTGACAGCGCGTACACAGAGCAAGGATATCGTCACCGGGCTTGAAAGCGGCGCCGATGATTACTTGACCAAGCCGTTCAATATGGACGAGTTGACGGCGCGCATTCGAGCGCTGCTGCGACGGGTGCCCTCTCCCAATCGCCCGATCGTCGCTGGCGGCGGCGAAATCATGATCGACAAGCAGAAGCGTGAGGTGCTGGTGCGTGGCGAGCCGGTCGATCTGACGCCAACCGAGTACGATCTGCTTCTCCTGCTTGCCGAACATGCCGGCGCGGTGCTCGATCACGAAACACTTCTACGCGGCGTGTGGGGGCATGAGTATACGAAGGACAACGACTATCTCAAAGTCTATATCTGGCATCTGCGCCGCAAAATTGAACAGGACCCGCGTGAACCGAAATTGCTGCTGACTGAATGGGGAGTCGGGTATCGTCTGGCGCCGTGAGCCGGAGAGCCGTTGGAATGCAACGGCTCTCTGCCCACACCCGCGCCTGCGCGCTCTCGCCTCTTGCCCGCGCCTCTTGCCTCATACCTGAACGTATGGCCTATCCCAACCGCATTGTTGTCAAAGTCGGCACCAATGTTCTCACCGCCGGCGCCGATAAGGTGCATCGCCCGACAATCGTGGCGCTGGCGCAGCAGATTGCTGCGGTGCGCAGTCAGGGGGTTGAGATCGTGCTGGTGAGTTCCGGCGCTATCGCTGTGGGGCGTGAACGCTTGAACTTTCCGGCGCGACGGCGTGATATTCCGCTCAAACAGATGCTCGCGGCGGTTGGACAGAGCCGGTTGATGCATCTGTATGAGCAAATCTTCGAACTCTATGGCATTACCGTGGCGCAGACGCTTCTGACCCGCGGCGATCTGGCGGACCGGAATCGGTACCTGAATGCGCGCAATACGCTGCTCGCCTGCCTGATGCACAATGTTTTGCCAATCGTCAACGAAAACGATGTGGTCGCGGTCAGTGAGATTCGCGTCGGAGACAACGATAATCTTTCAGCGCTGGTCACGAACCTGGTCGATGCCGATCTGCTCCTGATCCTGACCGACATTGACGGTCTCTACACCGCCGATCCGCGCCGCGATCCATCTGCAACGCGGATCGACCTGGTACCCGAAATTACTGAACATATCTATGCGATCGCAGGCGGAAGCAATATACGTGGCACGGGTGGCATGCTAACCAAAATTCAGGCGGCAGACCTGGCGACGCGCAGTGGCGCTGAGGTGGTGATCGCGCGTGGCGCTGAACGCGATGTTATTGCGCGCGTCGTGGCAGGTGAGGCGATCGGTACCCGCTTTCCAGCGCAGGCGACAAACGTCGAGAGCCGAAAACGCTGGATTCTTGCGGAAACCGTCCGTCATAGCCGTGTTGTCGTCGATGAAGGCGCGGCACGTGCCTTGATGACAGGCGGCAAGAGTCTCTTGCCGGCCGGCGTGGTCGCCGTTGAAGGCGATTTTGCCCGTGGGCAAACTGTTCGCATTTATGCAACCGATGGCAGGGAGATTGCACGCGGTATCACACAGTACGCGGCGGTTGACCTTCGCCGCATTCGCGGGTTGCAATCGTCGCAGATTGCCGAAACGCTCGGCTTCGACTATGGTCCCGAAGCGGTGCACCGCGATGATATGGTGCTGTTGTAAATGATGAGACCAGACCGTATGGCATGTTTCGTCAGGAGCGAACGATGACGAACCTTGAAGAGATTGGCGCGCGCGCCCGCGCTGCCGGGAGGCGCCTGGCATTGATGCCGACGGAGCGTAAGAATGCGGCGCTCGAAGCAATTGCAGCGGCGCTGCTCGACGAAGCCAATGCGGCTGAGGTGCTGGCTGCCAATGCTGATGATGTCGCCGCCGGGCGCGATGCCGGGCTGTCACCTGCCCTGATCGACAGGATGACGCTGACGCCGCAGCGCCTTGCTGCGATTGCCGCCGATACCCGCACCGTTGCCGGACTGCCCGATCCGGTGGGTGAGCGTTTCGATGCGACCGTGCTGGAGAACGGACTGCGGGTGCACAAACGTCGCGTGCCGCTCGGCGTTGTCGGCGTTATTTACGAGGCGCGCCCCAATGTGACGGTCGATGTCGCTGCGCTCTGCCTGAAATCGGGCAATGCAGCGATTCTGCGCGGCGGTAAGGAGATCACCCGATCCTGCGCGGCGCTGACGCGCTTGATCCAGAACGCTCTCGCGCAGACCGGGCTTCCCGCCGATGCTATTCAGGTGATCGACAACCCGGACCGCGCGCTGGTCGAGCAGTTGCTGCGCCTTGATCGCTACGTCGATGTCATTATCCCGCGCGGCGGTGCGGGGCTGCACCGTTTCTGCCGCGAGAAGGCAAGCATCCCGGTGATTACCGGCGGCATTGGTGTGTGCCACATCTACGTCGATCAGGCGGCTGACCTGGAGATGGTCGTTCCTATCGTCCACAACGCCAAGGTGCAACGTCCGAGCGTCTGCAACGCGCTCGACACGCTCCTGGTGCATCGCGCGGTCGCAGCCGAGATGTTGCCGGCGGTTGCCCGCGATCTTCTCGCCAGCAACGTTGAACTGCGCGTTGATGAAGAAGCCATGGCGCTCCTGCGCGCCGCAGGGTTCGACACTCCGCAGATCGTCCCTGCACAGGAGAGCGATTTCGGCGTAGAGTTCATGGCGCTGATCCTCTCCATTCGCGTTGTGGCGGGGCTGGACGAGGCGCTGGAGCATATTGCGCGCTTCGGCGACCATTCGGACGCGATTATCACCCGCGATCCGGCGACGGCGGAAGCGTTTGTGCAGGCGGTCGACTCGTCGGCGGTATTCGTCAATGCTTCGACCCGCTTCAACGATGGCGGGCAACTGGGGTTAGGCGCCGAGATTGCGATCAGCACCCAGAAACTTCATGCGCGCGGACCGATGGCGCTGCGTGAACTGACTTCCTACAAATGGGTGGTGGAAGGTGATGGACACGTGCGCGCCTGACGGCGCTCTACCGGGGAAGCCTGGTCAGGGCGCATTCTCCAGCGCCTCTGCTATGCGCACCGCTGCCCACGGATCGGCGAGTAATGCCGATCCTACCTGCACTGCAATGGCGCCTGCCGCCAGAAAGGGTCGTGCGTCGGCGGCAGTCACGATCCCACCGCACGCCACGACCGGCGCGGGCAGCGTGGCACACACTTCAGCGACTGCCTCCAGCACCAGCGGACGAATGGCAGGACCGGAGAGCCAACCATGCACCAGTTCGCCGGTGTGCGGGTCTGCTGCGCTGGCACGCGGCGGTGCGGCAATGGTCACGGCGTCGGCGCCGACATCGACGACCGAGCGCGCTGTAGCGATCAAGCGCGCGTGCAATGGCAGTTTGACCAGCAGCGGCAGCAATGTCACCGCGCGCACCGCTGCGACGACTCTCACCGCCGCACTCCAATCGTCGCCAACGGTCAGTTCTATGCCCGCAATTCCCTCGACGCCTTCGAGCGCTGCCGCGACCTTGCGATGATCCGTCGCGACGCTTAGAATCACCGGCGTCTCCCAGGCTGCCCATGCAGGAGCGTATTCGCGCAATACCCGTGTCAACCCCGGATCGCGCCATGCGCCCACGCTCAGCACCCCACCCGGCGTTTCGACCAGTCGCAACGGCGGCAGAGCGCGCCTGCCGTGCAACGAGATGCTGCCGGTGACGATGGCGCCCAAATGTTTGAGCGGAATGATGCGTTCATACTCAACGCCAAACCCCAGGCAACCGGCAGCCGTCATCACCGGCGCCCGCAGCGGTAATCCATATGGATTGTTCGGCGCAAGATCGACTGACGGCATTGCCTCCCTCTCGGCAGCCTCGGGCAGGATACGGTCAGGCGGCGACTCAGCCCGACGCTGAAAGGCTTGAGGGCATTTTTTGCAAAGATAAGGTTGATGCTATCGTATCATAAGAGCGGTGGATACAACGACAAGAGGACTGCCATGCATCACGCACCTGATCCGCTGCCCGAACTCTGGAGTCCGGCAGCCATTGAGAATCCCTACCCGATCTACGACTACTGGCGCGCCACACAACCGATCCGCTGGACGGGAGGTGACTGGCAGATGTTTCGCTACGTGGATGTTCAGTTCTTCCTGCGCGATCCGCGCCTGGGCGCCGATCAGTTTCAGGTCGATCCGCAATGGCTGGCGGACACCGGGCTGGCGCCGCTCTTCGAGGCGCGCGCGAAGATGATGCTCTTCACCGATCCGCCCGACCATACCCGACTCCGCACACTGGTGCATCGCGCCTTCACGCCGCGCGTCGTCGAGTCGTACCGTCCGCTGGTGCAGCGCATTGTCGATCAGTTGCTCGATGTGGCTGCGGCGCGCGGCGAGATTGAACTGATCGGCGAGTTTGCCTACCCGCTGCCGGTAACGGTCATTGCCCACATGCTTGGCGTTCCCGTTAATATGCACGACCAGTTTCGTCGCTGGTCGGATAGTCTGGCAGCCTTCATTGGCGGCACGACGCGCCCTGAAGCCGAGGTGTTTCCTGTGGCGCTGAAGGCGGTGATCGAGATGACCGACTTCTTTCTGGCGCTCGTGGCTGAACGACGTCGCGCACCGCGCAACGACCTGCTCTCGGCGCTGGCGCAGGCGGAAGATGGCGGAGATCGACTGAGCGAACAGGAACTGGTTGCCAACAGTATCCTCCTGCTCCTCGCCGGTCACGAAACGACCACCAATCTGATCGGCAACGGCACGCTGGCGCTGCTGCGCCATCCCGATCAGTTTGCGCTGCTGCGCGATCAGCCGGAACTTGCCGCTTCCGCTATCGAAGAATTGTTGCGCTACGACAGTCCGGTGCAGATGACGAGTCGCCGCGCACTGACCGACATCGAGTTCCAAGGGCATCGTATCGAAGCCGGGCAGACGGTGACTGTCTTCATCGGTTCGGCAAATCGCGATCCGGCGCAGTATGAAGACCCGGCGCGGCTCGACCTGACGCGCAGCGATGTGCGGCACCTGTCGTTCGGGCATGGTCCGCACTACTGCCTTGGCGCACCGCTGGCGCGGCTGGAAGGGCAGGTGGCGATCAGCACCCTGGTACGTCGCTTCCCCAATATGCGCCTGCTCGATGAACGCATCGCGTGGCGCGACAATTTTGCGCTGCGCGGGTTACAATCGCTGCGCCTGGCACTGTAGCCGTCCCGATTCCAATATACTATCTCCTGCTGTGGAGAGCATAGCGCGTCTGGTAGTTGCGGAACAGCCGCCCCCAACCGGTATGGCGCAGCCAGCTCACCAGAGTCGTTGCGTCTGCCGTTGTCCAGCGTCGGCAGCAACCGATTGCCCGACGGGGCGACGGCGGCGCAAGCCCCCACCGATCATTGAGCGCCTCGACATCGCCGCAGATCGCCATCGCATGCAGGTCCGCCGTTCCCCAACCCTGCCGATGCGCCTCGTGCAGCCAGGCAACATCCTGGAGCGGATCGAGACCGAACTGTGCAGCAATCGTTGCGTCGAGCGCCGCAGGGTCGCGTGACGCCAGGAGCACGCTGCGCACCTCGGCGTACTCCGTTTTGGCATCGCGTCCATCGCTGATTGTCGTTGCGTCCGCCACTGCCAGCAGCTGCGCTCCGCGGCGTCGCACCTGCGCCAGGGCAGGGAGGGTATGTGGCGTATTGCGTATTGCTGCGGCTGAATGGAAGAGCGCCGCCACACCGGGGGTCGCGCCGAACAGTCCGTTGTGGCGATCAATCCGGCACGGGATCAGCACGACAATCAGCGTCTCATGGTCGATCTGCGGCGCACTGCGTAGCGCATCGATGCCAAGCGCAGCAGCAATTGCGGTGTACCCGTGCATGTCGGAGTGACGGGCCGGCAGAACTGCCGTGATCGAGGTGACCCCTGCACGAAGGAAGAGGCGCGTCATCGTTTCCAGTTGCCAGGGGGTTGCGCCGGCGCCGGGGAAGGGCAGAGATCGCGCGTATCGTGGGATCAGAATGGCGCGGCGTGGTGTCGCCGCGATTCCGACCAGCGTCAGTAACCGCCGATAACTGTCGGCAACAGTCGCTGGCGTCGTATGCACTGCCGCAACGGCAGCGTCTGGCGGGATGAGCATCATGCCGGAAGGTCGTCTTTGTGCGCAAGGATCATATCAGAGGAAGCGCCGGTGAGCAAGTGAGACGGGGCGAAGGGGTCGTCAGGCGTTCCTCGATAATGTGGCGGGCAATCTCCCCTTTCTCAATCAGCGTAGTTTGATATAATATGCGTGTCGCGTCACAAAAACTTCGTCGTCTGGCAGGTCTGTATGCACAGCGCACACACTTCCTTCCTCCCGATGCTCGTGGAGGAACTGCGGGCATCGCTGCCGAATATCGCAGAAGTCATCGATCAACTGACGGTCAGTCAGTCGAACGATCAGCGTCGTGTGCTGCTCCGTCAACTGGGGGCGCTCTGGTATCGTCAGGATGGTGAACCAGAGGTGCTGGCGGAACTCGGATTGGCGCTGTCGGAGTTGCACGGCGTCGAGCCGGGTGTGGCGCTCTCCGAATTGCTGCTGGCATACGGCGCCGCGCGCGAAGAGCAGCGCACCCGTGAGTGGGAAAGCCATCTGGTGCGCCGCATGGCGGAACTCAAAGGTCTTCACCGCATTATCTCCGCCGCCAACTCCACTCTCGACCTGGACACATCAATGCAACTGGTGGTCGAAACCGTTGCAGAAGTGATCGGCGTGGAGGTCTGTTCGGTCTACCTGTACGACAAGAACACCGACGATCTCACCCTGCGGGCGACGCACGGGCTGAATAATGCCGCTATTGGACAGGTGCGCATTCGTGTTGGGGAGGGCATCACGGGATGGGCGGCGCGGGAAGGGCGTCCGATTGCCGTGCGCGATGTACGCCGCGAGCCGCGTTTCCACATCGAGCCAGGGTTGGGAGAGGAACCGTACCGTTCGATGCTTGCCGTCCCGATTGTCCTTTTTAGCGTCGAACGGTTTCATCTTGGCGCCGCGAAGTTGCAAGGCGTGATTACCATTCAAACCTATGGTCCGCGTGATTTCACAGCGGAAGAGATCAATTTCGTTGAGACTGTCGCCGGCGAACTGGCGTTCTTTATCGTCAACGCGCAACTCTACCAGCAAACCGACGAACAGTTGCACCAGAAGGTGCGTGAACTGACGACGCTGCAACAGGTCTCGAAAAGCATTGCCGAGCAACTCAACCTTGAAGAGGTGTTGAAACTGATTGTGGTCAAGGCGGTGGAGTTGTCCCGCGCCGAGCGCGCCGACATTTTCCGCGTCGGTCACGACGGACGGTTGGAACTCGCTGCAACCTATGGCGGCTCGCCGCGCGGTGAAACTCCCACGTTCATTGCCCAGGCAGTGCGTGAAGCGCGCCCGCTGGCCGTCCACAATGCCTTTAACGACTCTCGCTTTCCCGAGTTGGCAGAGATCGCCGCGCGCGAAAACTTCTACTCGCTCTTCTGTATGCCCTTGCGCGTTCAGCAGGGCCGGACGATTGGCGCCATCTGCCTCTACACGGGTGAAGCGCGCCATTTCGATTATGAGCATATGCGGCTCCTCTCGACGTTCGCTGATGAGGCGGCGATTGCCATCGAGAATGCGCGCCTGTACGACGAAAGCCTGCGCGCACTGGCAGTCAAGTCGGCGATGTTGCAAGAAATGCACCACCGCGTGCGCAACAATCTGCAAACCATTTCGGCGTTGCTCACGATGCAGCAACGCCGCCTGGCGCCCAACGACCGTGGCGCGCTTGCGCTGCGCGACAGCGTGGCGCGCATCCAAGCGATTGCCGGCGTCCACAACCTTCTCTGCCACGAAGATATTGGGGTGACAACGGTTGATGCCGTGGCGCGGCAGATTGCCGAAAGCGCCCGGCTCAGCCTGTCGTCGCCGGAACGCCCCATCCACTTCGAAATTCACGGCGATCAGGCGCGCGTCGGATCGCGCGATGCAACCGTGCTGGCTATTGTGCTGAATGAACTGATTGTCAACGCCATGACCCACGGACTGGCGGCAGAGGGTGGGCGCGTGATTATTGAGACGACAGAGAACGATGGCATGATCACGGTCGAAGTACGCGACGACGGTCCAACCCGTGCAGCAACCGCCGAACCATCGAGCGGCGGCAGCGGTTTGGGGTTGCATATCATTCGTACCCTGGTGCAGGACGATCTCCAGGGCGAGTTCTCGTTGACCATTGGTGATGAATGGACGGTTGCCCGGGTGCGCTTCCCACAACATGAAAGCGATGGTCAGTGATGGCACAGGTGACACTTACGTCTCCACGAATCCCACGCATTCAGGCGGCTCTGCGCCGTCATGGTTTCGACGCGCTGGCTGTAGTTCCAGGAAGCAACCTGCGCTATCTTGCCGGTCTGACATTCCACGCCGGTCTGCGACTGACCGTAATGGTGACGCCGGTTGAGGGGCAACCAGCGCTGGTGGTTCCCGGGTTGGAGTATGGGCGCGTGGCTGAGACCACGGGCGCTGTGTTTCGATCCTATCCGTGGGGCGATGATGAGGGACCGGGAAATGCCCTGATGCGCGCGGTGCGTGATACCGGTCTGGGGCAGGGAAGCGTCGTCGGCATCGAGCATACCGTTATGCGCGTGTTTGAACTGCGTGCGCTGGAACAGGCGCTTCCCGGCGCACAGTTCGTTGATGCCACGCCTCTCCTGGCAGAACTGCGGATGGTTAAGGATGCGGCGGAACTGGAAGCGATGCGTGTTGCGGTGCAGGTCATCGAAGCGACGTTGCACCAGACGTTAACACAGGTGCGGGCAGGCATGCGCGAACGCGACATCGCCGATCTGTGGGAACGCGCCATTCGCGCGGCTGGATGCCAGCCCGCCTTTGAGACGACGGTCGCCAGCGGACCGAACAGCGCCAACCCGCACCATACCAGCGGTGATCGGGCGTTGCAGGATGGCGACATGGTCGTGTTCGACGGAGGCGCTATGTATCAGGGATATGTATCGGACATTACCCGCACATGTGTAGTCGGGCATCCATCGGACGAGATGCGTCGCGTGTACGATCTGGTGCTGGCGGCAAATGCGGCCGGACGGGACGCGGCGGCGCAACCCGGCGCGACCGGCGCGTCGATCGATGCCGCAGCGCGCCAGGTCATTGAACGCGGCGGGTACGGACCGTTCTTCATCCATCGCACCGGGCACGGCATCGGTCTCGATGTGCATGAGCCGCCGTTCATCGTTGCCGGAAGCCAGGCGCCGCTGCCGATTGGTGCGACGTTTACCGTCGAGCCTGGCATCTACCTGCGTGGCATAGGTGGTGTGCGCATCGAAGATGACGTGGTCATCACGGCTGATGGCGCCGAGTCGCTGACGACATTCCCGCGTGAGATTCACTCTATATCGTAAGGCAGCGGAAGATGAAAGCGCCCAAAAGCGCACAATACGATAGACTCAGAAAACAAGGCGCCTGCCCGTCACACGCCCCCTCGTGCTGCTTCACGTCCCTCGTGGATGTATCGTATGGAACAATCGCCGCTTCTCGACATTCCGGCCCCATCCGCGCCGACAACGGTGCAACTGATCGAAGCGCTGCTCTTCGTCGCCGGTGAACCCGTCACGGTCACCGAACTGGCGCGCGTCCTTGATCTCTCGCCGGATGCCATCGAACAGGCGCTCGACGATCTAGCGGCAGCCTGCGCCGGGCGCGGCGTCCGCCTGCAACGCGACGCCGATCGTATCCAGATGGTTTCCGCACCGGAAGCGGCAGCGGTCGTCGAGCGGTTCCTGGGAACGCCGCCATCATCTCGCCTGTCGGCGGCTGCGCTCGAAGTGCTGACTATCATTGCCTATCGCCAACCCATCACACGGGCGCAGATCGAAGCCATTCGCGGCGTTGACAGCAGCGGCGTGCTGCGCGCACTCCTGTCGCGCGACCTTATCGCAGAAGGCGGACGTCTCGAAACCCTTGGACGCCCAATCCTATATGTCACGACGGTTGAGTTTCTCCGGCAGTTCGGTTTGAGCAGCCTGGACGATCTTCCTCCTCTCGATCTGCCCGAACTGCCGGTGTCGTGATTGTTATGATCGTGTGATGAAACCAGACACTTTTCCACATCCGCGCGACAATTATCCACAAAATTGTGGATAA